>NZ_SJPQ01000002.1:0-136487 GCF_007859945.1 Pseudobythopirellula maris
ACCGATCACGCCGCCTCGCCAAAAGCTTCGAACGGACCGTCGAGAGCGACACCGCCTTCGTCCAGATTGCGATGATCCACCTCATGGTCAAGCGGCTATGATATCGCCCTTATTGGACAAGCTCTTAGATTCAGTTCAAATCTGTCCGCGTCTTTCGGAGGAATCACTTGGGACAACTCGAACTGCACCTGATCCCCAACACACGAACCAATCTCTACATTATAAGAATACGAGAGTTCCCTCCGCATGCCTCGTCGGTTGGACAACAGAACCAGACGATCAACTGTCTCAACAACACCCCTGGTCAAATAAACCGGTTCCTCCCCATGGTTTAATAGTCTGACATCCACACTTGGGTACTTATTCCCCGCATTATCGACAAGTGCATCAACAACCTCCAGCCGTGACCCCACAGCTCTGCGTTGCTGACCAATAACCCACTCTTCATGCTGCGACTTAATGCACAATAGTTTCTGCGTGGGGAAATCGACTCCGCAGTTCTTGTCGATCAGGGCAGCATGAGTAGCGCAAAGAAAAATTGCATTCGACACACTGGAGCGTTCCTCGAGCGACAGCGAAGCGTCGTACCTAGGCCCCCCTGGAGATGCGGCTGATATATGAGCAACCACGCCTATGTTTGTGCTGCTTTCCTTATCGTGCGTACTTGCAGCTAATGTCGAAAGACGGCAATCAGGGAATGAACAGTGGTACGCCGCTCGTTGGCTGACAATGGTTTTAGTCTTCGACGAGAACTCATCACGATTCATGACATCCTTTAACAAACTGGTACAATGCGAAGCGCATCGCTGCGAGTACGTAAAATGCTGGCGGTGGTACAATGTACCTCCTCGACGAGACTCGTATAGCCGCTCAATCTATACGAGGAATAGGCGTGCCCACCCAGCACCCGAATATCCCCAGTCAGTCCACTCTTCGTCGATGAAATCCCTTTTGCCGCCCCATTCGGCATCGTAATCGTCTAGACAACAATATCGGTCGAAAGAGAATCAAGGCCAACCCCCAACTCGAGCAAAGACTTCCTATTTGACCGAGGTACTGTGGAAGCAGTCGATCAAGCATCGCCGGGTGCCACAACTGGCTTGCCCCATCATTGCGTCTCCGCGACACTGCGCGCAATATGCTCAAATCACCGGCCAAGAATAGTTTTGCGCGACTTACGACGATTCGCCCTCGCCGATTTCTCGCCGCCAGTCGAGCAGGGCGCAACACCTACAACAAAATCGCCAGTGGCCAAGAATCGCTGCTGCGCGCGCGGCCCAAAAGCGATTGTCGAAATTAGGTGAAACGGCTGTTACAAAGATAATTGGGCGCCGCAGGGGGCCGGCCTTTGCAACGCGATGGGAGCTGGGGCCGGTCTCCTTACTTTACGACGCACGCTCCGTGTCGTAACTCCTTATCTCTGGTCGCGCGCTTTTTTCCGGCGGCGCGCGATGGGGCGCTTTGAGAATATTTTTGGCCGCGGCTAACCTAAGGCCATCCGTCCCCCCCGCCGCGACCCGCTCCGCCCGCCGATGACCGCCGCTCTCTTGTATTACCTCGGCCTCACCCTCCACCTGACGGCGTTTGCCGTCATCACGCTGCGGGTCATCTGGCGCAAGGCCGACGCCGGGACCGCGCTGAGCTGGATCGCGCTGGTCGGGCTCGTCCCGCTGGCCGGCGTGCTGTTCTACCTGCTGGTGGGCGAGCGGCGGATCGGGCAGGGGCGGGCCCGACGGCTCGCCGACCTGCGGGTCGATTACGACAAGCTCGCCGACGCCATCATCGAGGGCTGGCTCACCCACGTCGACTGGAGCCGGCGCCGGCCCGAGGCCGAGGCGATGAACCGCCTCGGCGAGCGGCTCGTCGGCATGCCGACGGTGGGGGGCTGCTCGGGCGAGCTGGTGTCGGATTCGGGCGAGATCCTTGAGCGGATCGCCGCCGACATCGACGACGCATGTTCGAGCGTGCTGATGGAGTTCTACATCTGGGCCAAGGGGGGCCGCGCCGACGACGTGGTCGACGCCCTCGTGCGAGCGGCCGGGCGCGGCGTCGCCTGCCGCGTGCTGGTCGACGCGGTAGGCGCCCACCCCTGGTGGCGCGGGCCGCAGAGCCGGCGGCTGCGCGAGGCGGGCGTCGAGCTGCGGGTGGCCAACTCGACCGGCCTGTGGCAACTGCTGTTCGCCCGCAACGACCTCCGTCTGCATCGCAAGATCGTGGTGGTCGACGGCGAGGTCGCCTGGACCGGCAGCATGAACCTGGTCGACCCGCGGTTCTTCAAGCAGGAGAGCGGCGTCGGCCAGTGGGTCGACGCGATGTACCGCGCCGAGGGTTCGGTCGTGGCGCCACTCACCGCCACGGTGCTAGGCGACTGGCTGCTCGAGACGCACGACACCGTGGAGCGGGCTTTGGAGTACGCCGACCTCGACCGCGTGGCGCCCAAGGGCGACGGCGACATCCAGGTGGTCCCCTCCGGCCCGGCCGACAACTCCGACGGGTTGCTGCAGATGCTGCTGGCTATGATCAACGCGGCCCGCGACGAGCTCGTGCTCACCACGCCCTACTTCGTGCCGGACGAGTCGATCGTCCGAGCCCTGCGGGGGGCGGCCGCCCGCGGGGTCGACGTGCGGCTCATCGTGCCGGAGAAGATCGATTCGCTGCTGACCCGCTACGCCAGCCGCTCGTACTTCGACGAGCTGCACTCGGCCGGCGTGAAGGTTTGCCTGTTCCACGGCGGTCTGCTGCACACCAAGTCGATCACGGCCGACGGTTCGATCTCGATGTTCGGCACGGTGAATCTCGACATGCGGAGCCTGTGGCTCAACTACGAGGTGTCGCTGTTCGTCTACGGCGACAAGTTCGGCGGCGAGCTCCGCGCGTTGCAGCAGACGTACCTCGACCATAGCCACGCGATCGACCCCGATGAATGGGCCCGCCGGCCGATACGCGAACGGCTGATGGAGAACACCCTGCGGCTGATGGGACCGTTGCTTTGAAAAAGGCTGTTAGCTGACAAGGAAAGCCTCCGGCTTTCCCCTAGCCCCTAGCCCCTAGCCCCTAGCCCCTAGCCCCTCACCTCTCACCTCTCACCTCTAGCTAACAGCTAACAGCCAATAGCTAACCGCCTACTGCTGCCATCCACCATGCGTCTCCGCCTGCTCACCTACAACATCCACAAGGGAATCGGCGGCGTCGACCGGCGCTACGACCTGGGGCGGATTGTCGAGGTGATCGCGCACTACGAGCCGGATGTCGCCCTGCTGCAGGAGGTCGACGAGGGGGTCCCGCGCAGCCGGGGCGACCGTCAGGCGGAGCTCTTGGCCGAGCGGCTCGGCATGCCCCACTTCCTGTTCCAGCCCAATGTCAAACTGCGGCGCGGCGCGTATGGCAACGCCACGCTGAGCCGCTTGCCGCTGCACGACCGCGACGACGTGGAGCTGACGATCCGCCCCAAGAAACGCCGGCGGGCGCTCGTGGCGACGCTGCGGCTGGAGGAGGGGGGACACAGCCGCAGCGTGGTGCTGGTGAACCTGCACCTCGGCCTAGCGGGCTTCGAACGGCGGATGCAGGTGCAGCGGTTGATCGCGTCGGAGGCTCTCACCTCGCACCACGCGCACACGCCTTGCGTGGTGGGGGGCGACTTCAACGACGTGTGGGGCGCCATCGGCCCGCGCCGCATGACGCCGGGAGGGTTTGAGAAGGCGACCGGGCTGATGCGCACCTTCCCGGCGATCGCCCCGGCCAGGCCGCTCGACGGCGTTTACCACCGAGGCGATTGCGAGGCCACGGGCGCCTTCGCCGGCCGCATCCAAGCCGCCCGGCGGGCGTCGGACCACCTGCCGTTGGTCGTCGACTTCGAGATCGGCGGCCCCCAATCTCCGTGACCGCGCCGCCTCAGCCGAGGTCGTTCTCCAGCACGATCCGGTAGCGCGGCGAGCCGCTGCGCAGGCGCTCCATCGCGTCGTTCGCCTCGCTAAGCTTCATCGGCTCGACGATCGGCGCGATGTCGTGGCGTGTGGCGAAGCGGACCATCTCGCGCAGCGTCTGCGGGCTGCCGACCGGCGTGGCGGTGATCGTCCGCTGGGCCATGATGAGCGGCATGACCGGGGTCGAAACGCTCGGCGCCGCGCCAACGATGTGCAACTTGCCGCGGGGGCTGAGCGCGTTGATGTAGGCTTCCCACGGCAGCTCGGCGCCGACCGTGTCGAGGATCAGGTCGAACGAGCCGGCGACCGACTCGAGGGACTGCGGGTCGCGCGAGTTGACGAAGTGGTCGGCGCCCATCTCGCGGGCCTCGTCCTCCTTGTCGGGCGAGCCGCTGAAGGCGGTCACCTCGCAGCCCCACGCGTTGCCGATCTTGAGCGCCATGTGCCCCAGCCCGCCGATGCCGACCACGCCGATGCGGTCGATCGGCCGCACGCCGCTCTGCAGGAACGGGTTGAAGACCGTCGCCCCGCCGCAGAACATTGGGCCGACCACCGACGGGTCGAGCGAGTCGGGGATCGGGATCACCCACTCCTGGCTCGCCCGCACGCGGTCGGCGAAGCCGCCGTGGCGGCCGACGATCGTCATGCCGGCCGAGCCGCACAGGTTGTGATCGCCCGACATGCACTGGTCGCAGAACATGCAGCTGCTCGAGTACCAGCCGAGGCCGACCGACTGGCCGACCTCGAGCCCCGTGACGCGATCGCCCTTGGCCGCGACCACGCCGGCGACCTCGTGCCCCGGCACGTACGGGTAGACCGAGATGCCCCAATCGTTGCCCAGCATGCTGAGGTCGCTGTGGCAGAGGCCGCAGTACTTCACGGCGATCTCGACCTCGTCGGGGCCGAGATCGCCCGGGTCGTACTCGAACGGCTTGAGTTCGCCGCCGGCTTCGTGGGCGGCGAGGGCGTGGAAGGTTGGCATGGCGGGCTCGCTGGCGAGAGGGCCGGGTGGACTAACCGTTCCCCACTCTATCGCACCCGCTAATCTGGCAAGCAAGTGCAACCACCGTGGTTCGTCCGGCGCGCAGGCGGGGTCTCCCCGTACGTGTCAGCCGTCCGCCGGCGACTCCTCGGCCTGCGGGTGGTAGTCGTCGTCCCACTCCTTGACGTGCGGCTCGCCGAGCTTGCCGGTGCTCTTGGCCACGAGCATCGCCACCGTGGCGTCGCTCGTGATGTTGGCCACGGTGCGGAGCATGTCGAGCACACGGTCGACCGGGATGATCAGCGCGATCGCGGCGCTGGGGACCTCGATCGCCTCGAGCACGACGATCAGCATCACGATTCCCGCGCTCGGCACGGCGGCCGTGCCGACCGAGGCGAGCATCGCCGTCATGCCGATCGTGAATAGGTTGGCGAGCGTCAATTCCATGCCGAACGCCTGGGCGATGAACACGGCGGCGACGGCCTGGTAGAGGCTCGTGCCGTCCATGTTCACGGTGGCGCCGATCGGCAGCACGAAGCTGGCGACCTCCTCGTCGACGCCGAGGTGCTCCTCCACGCGCTCCATCGTCACGGGCAGCGTGGCGGCGCTGCTGCTCGTGGAGAACGCCAGCAGCTGGGCGGGCGAGAGCCCGCGGAAGAACCACAGGTAGCCGCGGCCGGTCAGGGTGACGACCAGCGCCGGGTAGAAGATAAACGTCATCACCGCCAGGCCCGCCACCACGCATAAGCTGTAGATCAGCAGGGCGAAAAAGACGTCGAACGAAGGGGTCTCGGCCACGAGGGCGGCCATCAGCGCGAAAACGCCGAGCGGCGCCGCGAGCATGATCAGATCGATCAGCTTGAGGATCACCTCGTTGAGCCCGTCGAAGAACGCCTTCACGGGCCGGCCCTCCTCCTCCGGCACGAGGATCAGGCCGACGCCGAAGAACAGCGTGAAGACGATCACCTTGAGCATCGAGCCGTTGTCGGCGGCGGCGGCGAACAGGTTGTCGGGCACCAGATCGACGAGCGGCTGCAGCGGGCCTTGCTCCTTCTGCTGGGCGGCGATCTTCATCTTGCTCTCGGCCACGTCCGAGGCCGAGGCGACCAGCTGGTCGCGGGTCTCGGCGTCGAGCCCCCTGCCGGGGCCCACGAGCGAGGCGACCGTGAGCCCGACGGTCACCGCCACGGCGGTGGTCATCAGGTAGAGCACGATGGTGCGCCCCCCCATCGAGGAGAGCCGCGACAGGTCCTTCAGGTCCGACACGCCTTTGACGAGCGAGGCGACGATCAGCGGCACCGCGATCAGCTTCAGCGCGTTGATGAAGATCGTTCCGAACGGCTTGACCCAGTCGGTCACGAAGCCTTGCCAGCCGAGCCAGACGCAGAGCGCCCCGAACAACAGCCCGGCGGCCATGCCGAGCAAGATCTTCCAGTGGAGGGCGAGCTTCATCGGGGAGGACTCGTCGGAGGGTGGGGGATGGGGGTAGTGGACCTAGGGGGCGCCGGGGGATCGATCGAACCGGCAACGGCCATGCGACAGCATGCTCGCGCCGAGCGGCCGTTACAACCCAACTCTTTTGACCACCCCGCCAGATCGGACAGACCGAGGGCCGATGGCAGACTTTAGCGAGTGCGCGATGCGGGAAAGCAAGGAAAGGTTTCCCGCACACCCCACCACGACCCAACGCCCTACCCCCTGCGCCAACCGTGCAAACCACCACGACGCAATTCGACCCACCCACGATCCTCTTGCCCGCCACGGCTGCCGGCCCGATCGAGACCGATCCGCCGATCAGGGTCCCCGCGATCGAGCCGAAGCAGCCGGTGCTTTCGGCGCTGATGGAACAGCGTCTCGGGATGGTGCTGCGCGGCGCCGCCGAGGGTTTCGCGTGCCACGCGGCCGAGATGTGGCTCCTCGACGACACAACACAGTCGCTCCGCCTGGCCACGCGCAGCGGCCCCGCTCAGTGGCCGCGCCGGCCGCGGCCAATCGAAGGCGCCGAGGCCGACCTTGCCGCGATGGCTGGCGGCGCCGTGGTGCTCGAGTCCGAGCCGGAGATCGCCGACTGGCGGTTGCCGCTCGACTGCGGCGCCGTGGTTTGCCTGCCGATCGCTTCGGACACCACGATCCACGGGGCGATGTGGGTCTACTCGCAGCAAGAGCGCGAGTTCGCCGACCACGAGGTGCAGCTGCTGGAGATCGTCGCCGGCAGGTTGGCGGTGGAGATCGAGCGCGAGCGGTTGCTCGGGCAGGCCGCCGCGAGCAAGCGGGCCGAGCGGCAAGCCGAGGAAAAAGAAGACCACCACAAGAAGCTGCCAGCCCAAGCCCGCCAACCCCAGCCCGAGCCCAAGGTCTCGGCGCCGTCGGCCGATTCGGTCTCGATGGCGACCGAGTTGCCCTCGGTGACGCCCAGCTTCGAGGAGCTCGAGCTGGCGGGCTGGACCGATCCGCTCGTCCCGGCGTCGCTGCACGACTGGCAGGTGCTGGCCGACGGCCGGCTGCTGGCTCTGGCGGCGAGTGTGGTCGACGCGCCGGGCGTGGCGACCGAGTCGGCCGTGCTGGCCATCCAAGCCGCCCGGGTCGCAACGCGGGCGTTGGCCTCCGGGGCGCTCGACGCGGGCGAGTTGCTCACCCGCGTTTCACAAACCGTTTGTCAGTCGACCTCCGGCGGCGAAGGGGTGGCGATGGCGCTCGCGCTGGTCGACCCCGAGTTGGCCGAGGCTTCGGTCGCGCTGGCCGGCGACGCGGTCGCGCTGCGGGTGCGGGCCAGCCGCGGCGCCCAACGCGGCGGCGAGCTCCCCCCGCTGGGATGGGACCCGACGGCGGTGTACGACTCCGAGTCGTTCGAGCTGGCGATCCACGAGCGGCTGGTGCTGCTGTCGGGCGACCCGCAGCTATCGAGCCCCGAGGCGCTCAAGAAGCTGCGTCGGGCGTTCCTCGATTGCTCGGCGGACGACCACCGCGCGATGACCGCCCGCGACTGCGTGGGCGTGGTCCGCGCGGCCAAACGACGCTGGCTGCAAACCGCCGTGACGCTGCGTCGCCGCTGAGACGCGGCGGGCGAGCCGTCGGCGTAAGCCGCCGGAGTGTTAAAAGCCAAAGAAACGCTCGCCACAACAAGGAACACCAGCGTCTGACGCCGCCGGCTCGCCATCGATTCGGCTATTCGGTGGGGGTTTCTTGCAGCACGCGGTGGGTCTCGCTCAGGAGCTCCTTGAGCCCCGCGCCGGTGACCGACGAGAACAGACGCACCTCGCGGCCGATTGCGGCGGCCATCTCGTCGCGCACGGCGTCGGCGCCGGGGAGCTCGGCTTTGCTCACGGCGACGATCTCCGGCCGGGCGGCGAGGGCCTCGTCGTAGCGCTCCACCTCCTGGCGGATCGCGCGGTAGTTCTCGATCGGGTCCGAGCCGTCCAGCGGCGCGGGCTCGACCAGGTGGACCAGAACCCGGGTGCGCTCCACGTGCCGGAGGAACTCGTGGCCGAGGCCCACGCCTTGGCTGGCGCCCTCGATCAGGCCCGGGATGTCGGCCATGGCGAAGGTGCGGTCGCGGTCGACCTGCACGACGCCGAGGTTCGGGCTCTTCGTGGTGAACGGGTAGTCGGCGATCTCGGGACGCGCCCGCGAGACCCGGCTCAGCAGCGTGCTCTTGCCCGCGTTGGGCATGCCGAGCAAGCCGACGTCGGCGATCACCTTCAGCTCGAAAGTGAGTGTGCGACGCTCGCCCTCGCCGCCGGGGGTGTGCTCGCGCGGCGCCTGGTTCGTGGCGCTCTTGAAGCGGGTGTTTCCTTTGCCCCCATGACCCCCTTGGGCGGCGACGACGCGATCGCCCTCCTCCTTCAGGTCGCGGAGCACCAGGTCTTGCGACTCGTCGACGATCACCGTGCCGGGCGGTACGTGGATCACGAGGTCGTCGGCGTTGGCGCCGTGACGCCCCGAGCCCTGGCCCGGCACGCCGTTCTTGGCGCGCCACTGCTTGCGGTGGATCAGCTCGGCGAGGCTGTCGACGCCGGGCTCGGCCACGACGATCACGCTGCCGCCGTTGCCGCCGTCGCCGCCGTCCGGCCCGCCGCGAGGGATGTACTTCTCCCGTCGGAAGCTCATGCAGCCGTCGCCGCCGCGGCCGGCTTGGACTTCAACGGTGACGCGGTCGACGAACATGGAGAGGTATCGACTAAGTAAGGAAGCAATAGTTCTCCCTCCCCGTTGGGGGGAGGGAATAAAAAAGGACGCCTTGCGGCGTCCTGGCGTTTCTCGTTGATCCCGTTTGCGATCAGCTCGCGACGGCGGTCGCTTCGACCGGCGCCACGACGTTGATGCGGCGACCTTCTTGGTCGAACATCACCGAGCCCTCGATCAGGGCGAACAAGGTGAAGTCCTTGCCCTGGCCAACGCCCTTGCCGGCGCGCCACTTGTTGCCGAGCTGGCGGGCGATGATGTTGCCGGCGATCACTCGCTCGCCGCCAAACTTCTTGATGCCGCGCCGCTGCGCGTTCGAGTCACGACCGTTGCGGCTCGAGCCTTGTCCTTTTTTGTGCGCCATGACTGGGGCTCCAAAAACGATGGAGTGGGTGTGCGGTGAAGAACGCCGGAAGACCGTCAAAAACGCCCCGGGGGGGAGCGGCGATCCTGGCGAGCCCCACAGCTTACCGGAACACCCAGCGGTGGGCAACCCCCTCGTCGACGCCGTACAGGTCGGCTTTGCCGACCGGAACGCCGTAACGGACCTCCGACTCATGCTGCAGGAATCGGTCGCCGGGGCGCCAGAAGTTCAGCTGAAGGGTCTTGTGGGCGAACTCGCGGCCCTTGCCGGGCGGGTCGCCCGCCTCGTAGGCCCCCGGGGGGTCGGTCCAGCGGTAGGCGTTCGTCAGCCCACGGGCGTAGACGCTGAAAAAGTCCATCTCCGGGTCGATGTTCTCCCACATCGCCACGCCCCACCGCTCCTCGCCCACGGCGATCGGCTCGGCCGACATCGCGACGCTGCCCAGCAGCTTGCGGCCGGGGGTCTCACGCAGGCGGATCGGCTCGACCGCCGCCGGGATCACCTTGTCGAGGTAGGCGCGGTAAATGCGGCCCCCGTTGGGCGCCGTGTCGTGGCCCTGGAGCACGAAGTGCGGCAGGTAGCGGATCGCCTCGCCCTCGCCCTTGGCGAACGACATCTCGCCGACTTCGCTGGCCGAGGGGACGAGCGTTTCGCCGGTGTTTTTTACCCGATAGACAAGGTACCAAACGAGTTTGCGCTCGGTCTCGCCCGAGGCCTGGGGCACGTCGATAAAGATCATCCGCAGCGGCTTGAAGCCGAACTCGAGCTGCCACAGCTCGCGGTTGAAGCGGGCCTCGGCGGCTTTGTTGAAGAGCGTGCGGCTCTCGGTCTGGAACTCGGGCTTCCACTCCAAGCCGGCCTCGGCGCGGAGTTCGACCACGTCGTGCACGCTGGTCGTGTCCGCCGGGCTGAGCTCGACCGGGATCACGGTCTCGACGCCGGGCGCGAACACCCGCGGGGCGGGCGCGTCTTGGGCCAGCGCGGCCATCGGAGCGACGGCCAACGCCACGACGAGCGAGCGCAGGAACCAGCGGGAAGCAACATGAACGGGCATACGGTGCGTCCGGTAAAGAGGGTCCGGTAGGGGGCCGGTGAGGGCAGAGTCCGGTGAAAGCTGGGGGGTCGCGGCAGGGACCGGGCGCAAGGGCCCGAAACCCCAGTATATTTGCCGCCGCCTCCCCAAACAACTTAGCCCGCCCGCTTCCTCGCGGCGCCCGGGGCCGCCTGTGCGGGTTGTGCCGCCGGTTTCAGACGCCCCTCTCGGCGCCCGGGGCGGCAAAAAAAGCCCCGCGTGGCGCGAACGCCACGCGGGGTCGAGTCATCACGGCACGGGCATCCGGGGGGGGACCACCCGATCCGCCAGGGTCGGCCGAGGTCGCGGGAAACCCCCGCCTCCCCGTGACGCCCTCCTGGCGTCAGACTCATTCGGGAGCGTCTTGCCCCGGCTCCGGCCCACGCGGCGGAGGACCGCCTCGGCCACCAGGGCCACGGCCACGGCCGCCGCGTTCGCCGCCGCCAAAGCGGCCGCCACCCCGACGCATGCCCTGCATCCGCTCGCGGAAGTCTTCGATCAGGCCGGTGAACTCCTCACGGCTGATCTTGTCGTCGCCGTCCGCGTCGAAGCGGCTGAACAGCTCTTCGGGGTCCATCGCCCCCAAGCGGCCGCCGCGCGGCGGGCCGTCGGAGTCGCCACGGCGACGCCGCGGCGGGCCTTCCTCGCCAGCGGCGCCCTCTTCGAAGTTCGGCCGGGGACCGTCGAAGTCACGCGGCGGGCCGCGACGCGGGCCGCGATCGCCCCGCTCCCGGTCGCCGCGCTGCCGATCGCCTCGCGGCCGATCGCCTCGCTGGCGGTCGCCCTGACGCTCGGCCCGGCGGGCCTCCTGGGCGGCGCTGAACTCTTCGGCGCTCAGCTCGCCGTTGCCGTCAGCGTCGAATCGCTCGAGCATCTGCTGGTAGCGTTGCATGCCGCCACGGGACGGCGGGCCTTCCTCGGGCTGAGCCAGGACGGGCGACGCCATCGCGACGCCCATCAGGCCCATCATTACGGTGCGAATCGTGCTCATTGGATTACCTCCTTAGGGGGTTCCTGCGAAAGGAACCGTTTGCTGGATGAAACGTTTTTGCGGGGTACGCCGGGCCGGCTCTCCGTTCGCCCCCGCTCCACGCCAATAAACCCCTTGGGCCCCGCCCGGGTATCGCCGGTTGCGGAAAATATATGTCGGGCGGAGGCGGCCGGTCGCTATCTGCCAGCCGGCCCCCCGAATAGACTTTTTACTGGCCCCCCTCCGAGTCCCCCGCCCCTGCCGACCGGCTCCACGACCCCCGCTAGCTATGGAAAACTACACGGCCCTTTACCTCGCCGGCGTGCTCGCCCTGGGCATCTTTGCGCAATGGCTGGCCTGGCGCTTGAAGCTGCCCGCGATCGTGCTGCTGCTCGCCTTCGGCTTTAACCTCGGCGTCATGTTCGGACCGCCCGAGGAGTACCTCGGCAGCCAGGCCCTGCTGCCGATCGTGTCGCTGGCGGTCGGCGTCATCTTGTTCGAGGGGGGGCTGAGCCTGAGGTTCCACGAGCTCCGCGAGTCGGGCGGCGTGGTGCTGCGCTTGGTCACCGTCGGGCTGCTGGTCACGTGGGCCGGCGCCACGCTGGCCGCATACTGGATCATGGGCTTCACCTGGCCGATGGCCACGCTCCTTGGCGCGCTGCTCACCGTGAGCGGCCCCACGGTCATCATGCCGCTGCTGCGCCAGGTGCGCCCCACCGGCCGGGTCGCCTCGCTCATCAAGTGGGAGGGAATTGTCAACGACCCGATCGGCGCCGTGCTCGCCGCCCTGGTGTTCGAGGTCGTGGCGCACGGCGTCCATAACGACGTGGCGAGCGAGTCGCTCGTGCTGCTGGGGCGCACGGCGCTCGTGGGCCTGGGCATCGGCGCCGTCAGCGCCTGGCTGATCGTGCAGATGCTGCGGCACTACTGGCTTCCTGACTTCCTGCAGATCCCCGTGGTGCTGGCGATGGTTGTCACGGTGTTCGCCGTGTCGAACTACCTGCAGCACGAGTCGGGGCTGGTCACGGTCACGGCACTCGGCGTGCTGCTGGCCAACCAGCGGGCGGTGGCCGTCAAGCACCTGATCGAGTTCAAGGAAAACCTCCGCACGCTGCTGATCTCCGTGTTGTTCATCCTCCTATCCTCCCGCGTGCAGATCGGCTGGGACGAACTCGGCAACATCGGCTGGAGCGGGCTGCTGTTCGTGGCGCTGCTGATCCTCGTCATCAGGCCGATCGCCGCCTTCATCTCGACCGTCGGCAGCGACCTCACCTTCGGCGAGCGTGTGCTCCTGGGGTGGATCCACCCGCGCGGCATCGTCGCCGCGGCGGTCGCCTCACTGTTCGCCATCAACCTGGGCGGCACGGAGCTGGCCGCCGATGGCGACCGGCTCGTCATCATCACCTTCCTGGTGATCGTCGGCACCGTGACGGTGTACGGCCTGACGCTCGGACCGCTGGCCAAGCACTTCGGCCTGGCCCAGCAAGACCCGCAGGGGGTGCTGTTCGCCAGCGCCTCGCCGCTGGTGCGTGAGATGGCCAAGTCGCTGCAGGCCGAGGGCTTTGCCGTGATGCTGGTCGACACGAACCCGCAGCATATCTCCGCCGCGCGGATGGCGGGGTTGCCGGTCTGCTACGCCAGCATCGGCAGCGAGTTCGTCCGCGAGGAGGTCGAGATGGGCGACATCGGCCGCCTCGTGGCGATGACGCCGAACGACGAGATCAACAGCTTGGCCGCCACCGAGTTCGCCGAACACTTCGGCTCGGCCAACGTTTACCAGCTGGCGGCGCCCCCCACGACCGAACGCCACGAGCGGGTCCCGTCGCACCGCCGCGGCCGCACGCTGTTCCGCGAAGACGCCACCCCCACGATGCTCGCCGAGCGGTTCGCCCGCGGGCAGGTGATCAAGAAGACGACGCTCAGCGACGACTTCACCTACGAAGACTTCCGCTCCCGCTACGGCCAAGACGCGCTGATCCTGTTCACCGTGCCGGAGAAAGGCAAGCTCACGATCAGCGTCGCGGGCCGCAAACTCGAGCAGAAGCCGGGCAAGAAGATCATCGCGCTGGTGGACAAGGAGATCTCGACCGGCGAGAGCGGGGTGCTGGATTAGCGTGTGGCTGCGGCGCCTGAAGAATTAGCCACAGATACGCGCAGATGAACGCGGATACGATTCGGTCCAGTGGCCGTGACGGCTAAATGGCCGTGAGGCATCTGTGTCTATCTGTGTTCATCGGTGGCTGATTTCGTATCGGACGCGGGTGGTCCGGCGCGTAGGTCCCACTGCAATTCGACATCGTGCGATGCGGCAAGCAACGCTTCGGCGTCGGCGTACCTCCTTACAGGAACACGCCGGGCCCATACTCGTAGCTCGATGGCCTGGGCTACGAAAGGCCACGGATCCATAATGAACCGCCATTCGCCCTGCTCCGCCACGGCGTCGACCGTCCACGGCCCGATCCGCGGCGAATCGTTCTCGATCACCAGTGGCGCCACTCCGTCGACCTCGTCGCCTGGCTGCGGGCCGAGGCAGCAGAGCCACAGGCTGAGCCAATCGAACGCCCGCAGCAGTTGCAAGCAGCGCTCGGCGAGCTCGGGTGTGTGCGCCGGGCTGGCGGCCAGCCACTCCGCCAGCCACGCGGAATGCTGGGCCTCTTGCTCCGCGAGCCAGGGGGCCCACTCCTGGTGGTCGTCGTCTTCGGGCGACTGGAGCGTGATGAAGTGCCCGGCGGCTGCCCAGCCGGCGAGCGGGCCGATCTGGCGGCAGGCGTCGATCGACGCCGTCCAGATGCGCTGCGCCTCGGCGGGGGGCATCTCGGTGAAGGCGTAGGGGCGAAGGGTCTCGGGATCGATCCCCGGCGCCCCCTCCCACACGGCCCAGCCGTCGTCGTGGTGGCGGATCGCCTGGAGCAGTTCGTCACGCACGGCGGGCGGCTCGACGCCAAGATCCTCCCACGCGGCGGCCAGCTCGTAGCTGATCCGGGCGTGCTCCCGCTGCGAGACGAGCAGCCAGTGCGTCGGCTCGGCGGCGCCGAGTGGTTCGTCGCGGCGGATCACCGGGGGTCGAGCCCCGCGAACAGCTCGCTCACCGGGTGCGCGAACCCCGTCACAACATCGGCGCCCTCGAGCGGCGTGTCGCCTGTGACGATGCGCACGTCTTCGAGCGAGCGGTAAACGGTGACCGACCGGCCTTTGGGATAAACGACCCACACCATCTCACAACCGGCGGCGAGCCAACGGCGTGTTTTATCGTCGACTTGTTCGGCGGTGTCGTTAGGAGACACGATTTCTACCGCCAGGGCCGGGGCCTCGGGGAAATACTTGTTCGTGACCCCGACCGCTTCAAGCCGGGCTTGTTTGACAAAAGCCACATCGGGGGCCAACACCGTGTCGGGATCGGAGCCGATAAGGAATCCTGTTTCGGCTCCGGCGACGATTCCTAGACCTTGGGGCTCGGCGTGCTGAGCGAGCGCTGTCGCCACACGCTGGGCGATGGCGCCATGCCCAAATCCGGCTGGAGACATCATCCGCAACTTCCCCTCAATCAATTCACACGACTGCTCGCCGTAGTCGCGCAGCAAGGTCTCGGCGGTCACGCTACCCGCTGCGGCGGTCGTGCTGAGGTCGGCGGTGCTCATGTCTCTATTCTACCACATCTGGCACACGGTCATCGATTGCATTGAATCCGCGTTACTCGGCCGGCTTGGGCAGTTCCACGGGTGAATCGGGCAGCGCCGACCACTCGCGCCAGCTGCCGTGGTAGTTCGACACCCGCTCGGCGCCCATCACCTCGAGCACGAACGCGGCGACGGCCGCGCGGCCGCCGGAGCGGCAGTAAGTGACGGCCGGCTTGTCGGCTTCAAAGCCGGCCGCGGCAAGGCGTGCTGTGAGCTCGCCCGCGGCGAGCAGCTTGCCCGTGTCGCGGTCGACCAGCTCGCTCCACTCGAGGTGGGCGGCGGCGGGGATCTTGCCTTCGGACACCTCGCGGTCGCTGCGCGTGTCGAGCAGACAAACCTCGCCGGGGGCGCCGACACCGCGCAGCACCTCATCGGCCGTGGCGTGCCGCTCGGGGTGCGCGACGGCGTGGAACCCGGCGGGCGTCGGCCGCGGCGGCGCCGTGCGGGTGAGGTCGCGGCCCGCCTCGCGCCAGGCGGTCACGCCGCCGTTGAGCACGCGGGCGTTCTCCGCGCCCCAGTACTTGAGGATCCACCAGACACGCGTCGCGGCGCCGGTAAGGGCCTGGTCGTAAACGACGACCGTCGTGGCGTCGCCCACGCCAAGGGCGCCGATCCGCTCGCCCCAAGCGGCGGGGTCGTCGCCGGCGCCGAAGGCATCGCGCCAGGCGTAGGCGTCGGCGTGCAGGGCGCCCGGCAGGTGGCCGGCGGCGTAGTCTTCCGCCGAGCGGGCGTCGAGCAACACCACATCGCCCTCGATCGACCCGAGGACCGCCGGCTCGACTAGCAGCTCGGGGCGGGCGTACTCGGCGGCGTCGCTCGCCGGCACCTGCAGGGCTGCAAGAAGAAGCAAACTCGTCACGCGACGGGGGGTGGGCATCACGGGGCTCCGGGTTGAGGGGGTCGCCACATTCTACGGCGCCGAGGTCGGCGCGTAAAAAAACCGACGGCCCGCAGGCCGTCGGTCGTGATGGTTCTCACCAAACTCGGCAATGCTCAGCCGTAGAAGCTGACGAAATCGCCGATCGTCTTCGGCTTGATCTTGCCGGCGTTGCCCGCTTGGCCGAACGCCGTCATCCGTGCGACGCAGACGTCCTTCATCGCCGCGCGGGCAGGCTTCATCCAGTCGCGGACGTCAAACTTCTCCGGGTTCTGCATCAGCAGCTTGCGCACGGCGCCGGTCATCGCCATGCGGTTGTCGGTGTCGACGTTCACCTTCCGCACGCCGTGCTTGATCCCCTTCTGGATCTCCTCGACCGGCACGCCGTAGGTCTGCTTCATCTCGCCGCCGAACTCGTTGATGATGTCTTGCAGCTCCTGCGGAACGCTCGACGAGCCGTGCATCACGAGGTGGCAGTTCGGCAGCCGCTTGTGGATCTCTTCGATGCGGCCCATGTCGAGCACGTCGCCGGTGGGCTTCTTGGTGAACTTGTACGCGCCGTGGCTCGTGCCGATCGCCACGGCCAGGGCGTCGACGCCCGTGTCGGCGACGAACCGCTCGGCCTCGTCCGGGTCGGTGAGCAGCTGGTCGTGCGACAGCTCGCCGGTGGCGCCGTGGCCGTCTTCCTGCTCGCCGCCGCCCGACTCGAGCGAGCCGAGGCAGCCCAACTCACCCTCGACGCTCACGCCTTGGCTGTGGGCCGAGTCGACCACCGCCTTGGTCACCTTCACGTTGTAGTCGTAGTCGGCCGGCGTGCTGCCGTCCTCCTGCAGCGAGCCGTCCATCATGACGCTCGTGAACCCGTTGTCGATCGCGCTCTGGCACGTCTCCGGGCTGTTGCCGTGGTCCTGGTGCATGACCATCGGGATGTTCGGGTAGAGCTCCGAGGCGGCCAGCATCAGGTGACGCAGGTAGGCGTCTTGCGAGTACTTCCGGGCGCCGCGCGACGCCTGGATGATCACGGGCGACTCGGTCTCTTCGGCGGCCTCCATGATCGCCTGGATCTGCTCCATGTTGTTGACGTTGAACGCGGCCAGGCCGTAATCGTTCTCGGCGGCGTGGTCGAGCAACAAACGCATCGGGACCAGTGGCATCGGGAGGCTCCTTGGTATGACTTGCAGAGGGCGGGTGGACGGGGGCGGGACGCGGCTCTCGGCCTAGGCCACGCTGACAGCGAGAAATCGTCGATCGCCTGGAACGCCAAAGAGTTTAATCCCTCCCCGCGAGACCCGCGAGGGGCGGCTTTTTGTCGCCCCAATAGAGCCGCCCGACAGGAATCTGCCCTCAGCTCCGGTCGGCCGTGAACGCCTCGCTGAGCGGGGCCTGAACCAGACGGACGAGGATCGCCTTGCGGCCCCCCTCGGCGCCCTCCTCCGGGCGGTGGAAGTACTCGCCGAGCCGGCTGCCGGCGTCGACCAGGCTCGTGGCGATGAGCATCTCGCCCACTACGAGCGGCGCCTCGACCTGCGAGTCGCCAAAAGTCTCCCGCTCGCGGAGCGGGGCCTGGCGCCAGTTCAGGCCGGTCTCGTCCTTGATGAACCGCATCTTCGGGGCTCCGAAGTGCAGCTCGGGGGTGAGCGACACGGCGTAGCGGCCGTCGTCGCGGCGGGCGACCTCGAGGGCGTAGATCGCCTGGGCGTTCCGGAACGTCTGCCCCGTCAGCTCGTCGCCGCGGGCGATCAGCAGCGGGACCTCGTCGATCGGCTGCGAGGCTTGGATCTCGACCCGCTCGCCGAGCCGCACCTGCTTCACGCGCCGGCTCACGCCGGTGGCGCCGGCGGCGGCGACCGACTCGTTGTCGGCGCGGCCCTCGCGGGCCGCTCCGCCCGGGTCGAGCAGATCGACAATCTCCTCGGGCGGCGCACCGCCGACCACGCCGGCCCGCAGGCCGTTGCGCATCAGCCGGGCGCGTTGTTCGGTTGGCAGCCGGTCCTCTTGGACAAACCGCCACAGGCCCTGGTCCGACAGGTCGACGTCGACCGGCAGGGTGGCCCAGTAGATCTCGATCGTCACCGCATCGGGCGACGGCTGCGCCGCCTTCAGCAGGCTCTTGGTCGTGACCGGCTGGTCCGCGCCGATCATCTGGCAACCGGCGGCGAACGAAAGGACGAGCGCAACAGCGGCGCAAAAAGCCAGGAGCGTCGTTCTGCTAGCGGCGCGGAGCATGCGTCATCGAAAGAAGGATGGGGGGCGGCGGAGAATAGCTAGCGAATGACTAAGCGGCAAGAGCGAAGCGAGGCCACTGGCGATCACTACCGAAACCACTGATCCCAAGTGTTTTCACCCGCAAGCAAGAGCAGCCTGAGCCGCGCACGAAGTAAGCGGCTCAGACCCTCAATCCCCGTACTCCGTGCGCGGTTCCGTTCTCTATCGACATCTCACCCGAACCCCGGTTCACGCCGCGTCGAGACGCACGAGCTTCGGCGCCCGGTAGCGCGCGCCGCGCACCGTGCCGTGCTCCGCCACGAGGTCGTCGAACGACAGCTCGAGGAACGCCCACAGCCCCGGGGGCGGGTCGGCGGCGAGCCACTCGCGGGCAAGCCGCGCCGCGTGTTCGTCGAACTTCTTCTGCGACGAGCCGTGGGCGTAGCAACGGCCGGCGTGGCGTCGCAGGTCGCCGTCGAACTCCGCCGAGATGTGCCACAGCTCGTGCACCACCGTGGTGAGCTTCTCCTCGAGCGGGCCGTCTTGGAACCGCGGCAGGTAGAAGTTCAGCAGGTACAGCTGCTCTCGCCCCTGCGCATCGAACAGTCGCGAGCAACCGTAGGTGCGGCCGCGAACGCGTTTGGTCTCGGCGCCGCGCTCGAACCGCATCGGCGTGAGCGTCGCCTGCACGCCGTACTTGCCGCGTTTACGCGCCTGGCAGAAGCCGACCGCCACGCGGTCCATGTCGATGTGACCGAGCTCCGGCACGCGGCGCGTCATGTCGCGGCAAACGGCGGCCACGGCGGTGGTGAAATCGAATCCGTTCAACGAAAAGCTTTGCCCTTGGAGTAAGCCCGCAGCCGCCGAGGGGAGTCGGCGGCTCAGACCGGCTGCGAACAAAAAAACGGGACGCCCCCATGCGAGGGCGTCCCGTGATGTTACTAGCAAACCGCGGCGCGTCGCAGCGCGGGTTATTCCTTTTCGCTCTTCTCGGCCGAAGACTCCTCGGCGGCTTCGGTCTCGGCCGTCTCTTCGGCCGGGGCCTCGGCGACCTCTTCCTCCTCAGCGGAGTCGTCTTCCGGGGCGTCGAAGGCCGGCTTGGCGCTCTTCTGCACCACGCGGTCGTTCTTGCCGACGAACTCGAGGATCGCCTGCGTGCCGGCGTCGCCCAACCGCGGGTTGGCCAACCGGAGCACGCGGGTGTAACCGCCGGGGCGGTCAACGAACCGCGGGGCGATCTCTTCGAAGAGAACGCTCACGGCCGTCTTGTCGCCGAGCAGCTGCACGCAGCGGCGGCGGGCCGTCACGGAGGGGGCCATCGCCTGGCTCCACTGCTGCCAGCGGTCGCTTGCGCGCCACGACTTCCAGGCGTCGGAGCCGCGATCGGCCGAGGCCTCGTACTCGCGGGCGGCGTCTTCGGCGGCCAGGGCCTTCTTGGCGATCGTCACGCACTTCTCCACGAGCGGCCGGACTTCCTTGGCCTTGTGGATCGTAGTGACGATGCGGCCCTTGACCTTAGGCTCCGATTCGAGCTTCAGGTAACGCAAGTCCTCGGTGTCGCGCTCCGTGAGGATCAACGCGCTGGCGAGGTTGCGGAGCAACGCCCGTTGGTGATTCGGGTTGCGGCCGAGCTTGCGGCCTTTTCTGCGATGTCTCATTGTTCAGCCGTTAGCGGTTAGCAATTAGCTATTAGCTTTGAACGGGGCTGCGCCCCGTGCAAACATTCATGTACTCAGTTGGTCCAACTTAAAGTGTTAACGGCTAACCGCTAACAACCGCGTCGTCAGACTCCCACGGGCGGGGTGACCCGCATGCCGAGGTGTAGGTTCAGGTCGCGGAGCTTCTCGCGGACCTCCGACAGGGTGGTCTCACCGAAGTTGCGGACCTCGAGCAGCTGGTCTTCGGTGCGGCTGACGATGTCGCGCACGGTCATCATGTTCTCCGACTCGAGGCAATTGCTCGCCCGGACCGAGAGCTTTAGATCGGCGATCGACAGCGAGAGCTTCTGCTCCAACGCGGGATCGACGCCCGAGGCGACGGCCGGCGTGCGGGCCGGCGAGCGGACCTGCGGGCCGAGCTCGGAGTACTGCACGAACGGGTTGAGGTGCTTGCGGAGGATCTTGGCCGACTCGACCATGGCCATCTCGGGGCCGATCGAACCGTCGGTCCAGATCTCGAGCGTGAGCTTGTCGTAGTTTGTCTTCTGGCCGACACGCGTCTCGTCGACCGCGTAACGCACCCGGGTGACCGGGCTGTAGATCGCGTCGATCGGGATGATGCCGATCTCCTGCACGTTCTGGCTGTGCTCGGTGCAAGGGACATAACCGCGGCCGTTCTCGATGACCATCTCCATGACGAACGGCACGTCGTCCGTGAGGGTGGCGATCACGTGGTCGCCGTTGATCACCTCGACCGAGTCGTCGGTCTCGATGTCGCTCGCCAAGATGTCGCCGGCCGTGTTGCGCTCTACGCGCAGCACGCGGGTCGTGTCGGAGTGGTTCTTGACCACCAGCGACTTGACGTTCAGCACGATGTCCGTCACGTCCTGCAAGACGCCGGGGATCGTGGTGAACTCGTGCTGAGCGTTCTGGATCTTGATCTGCGTAACGGCGCTGCCCTCGAGGCTCGAGAGCAGGATGCGACGCAGGCCGTTGCCAACCGTCGTGCCGAAGCCGCGGTGGAACGGCTCGGCGAGGAACTTGCCGTAGGTCGGGGAGAGCGTCTCCTGCTCGCACGTGACCATGCTGGGCAGTTCGAGTCCACGCCATCGGATGTGCATCGTGTGCCTCCGTTATGAGATCGCGAGGCCGGCTTGGGGGGTGGGGCCGGCTCGGGGGGGTCGGGTTAGAGACGGGTCGGTGTCGGGGGCGCCAACCGGAGTGCCGGCGGGCGCCGCTCCTGCAGGATCACACGCGACGCTTCTTGCGGGGCCGGCAGCCGTTGTGCGGCAGCGGGGTGATGTCTTCGATCGACTTGACCTTCAGGCCGGCCGCCTCGAGCGCCGTGATCGCGCTCTCGCGACCGCTGCCCGGGCCCTTCACCTTGACGTCCACGTCACGCAGGCCGAACTTCTTCGCCTTCTCGGCGGCCTGCTGCGCGGCGCACTGACCGGCGAACGGCGTGCTCTTGCGGCTTCCCTTGAAGCCGCTCGTGCCGGCCGACGCCCAACAGAGCGTGTCGCCCTTGGTGTCGGTGATCGTTACCGTGGTGTTGTTGAACGTCGCCTTGACGTAGGCGACACCCGTGTTGATGTTGCGACGCGTGCGGCGACGGGCGTCGCTTTTGCCGGTAGTCTTGGCCACGTTCGGCGGCTCCGTAAAGGGATGACTGCTTGATTGGTATCGTGTGTCTTGCGCGGTCGGTCGGGTACGGGCGAAGGGGCGCTGCTCAGCGCAGGTCCTTCACGCCCTTCTTGCCGGCCACGGTCTTCTTCGGACCCTTGCGGGTGCGGGCGTTGGTCTTGGTGCGCTGGCCGCGGACCGGCAGGCCCCGCCGGTGGCGGATGCCGCGGTAGCACGCGATGTCGCGCAAACGCGAGATGTTCTGCGTCACCTGACGACGCAACTGGCCCTCGACCGTGTAGTCCTTGTCGAGCAAGGCGGCCAGGCGGGCGACCTCGTCCTCGGTGAGCTCGCGGGCACGGGCCACCGGGTCGACACCGGCCTTGAGGCAGAGCTCGCGAGCCGTCTTCGGACCGACTCCGTACAGGTACGTCAGCGAGACCGCCGTGGGGCGGTCGGTCGGGATGTCAACACCTTGCAGGCGAGGCATGGGATAGCTCCGAGGGTTCGAGGCGGCTGGCCTCGTTTGACTTCGATTGACTTCTTGAGGAAGACGGGCGGGGGCGTGGTGCGTGTCGGCCGCGGATCAACAACATCCGCGACGGAGCGACTCAGCCCTGACGCTGCTTGTGACGCGGGTTGTCGCACACGACGAACACCACGCCGCGGCGGCGGACCACCTTGCACTTGGCGCAAATGCGCTTGACGCTGGCTCGAACTTTCATGGTCGGTATCCTGTTTTATCTATCTCGGGCTCGGGCGGTGGGCCCGGCGCTGTCGTGTGAATTGCTTGGCTCTGGCGTCGTTGGACGTTTTTCGGCGGTAGGGGGCGTCGCGCGGTTTCGTCGACGTTGCGTGTCAACCATGATTGGTCGGCCCACGCGTGATCGCTGGGGCGTCCGGCTCAACGACGACAACCGGCCCCCGACCACTGGGCCCAGGAAGAATCGCTCTTCCCTTTGTCCACGCCGGCAAGCTGCCGAGAATCGCTAAATATAGGGGTTGACCTCCACGGTCCACAAGGCCCAATCGCCCGGTTTCTATAAATCCCCAGGCTTCGAGGCGGCTTCCTGGGGCGGTCAGGCCCCAAATTCGGTTTCTTCGTCGTGCGTCGGCCGGGGCCGTAAGTCCATTTGGGCCCCCCGTTTCAGACGCCTCGATCCGCTGCTCGCGGACGAAATCGCCCCGCTTCGCCTAATCCTCCTGAACTACCCCGCAGTCGAGCGGTCCGTCACCCCGGCGCCGAGCAAAATATCGGCGTGCTGCTCCCGCTCGGCGTCTGTGGGGGCGTCGGTCAATCGACGCGGGCCCTCTTTTGTCATCGCGATCGTGTGCTCGAAGTGGGCGCTGAGCTTGCCGTCGCTGGTGACCTGGGTCCAATCGTCGTCGAGGATCACCACCTCTTTGGTCCCCATGTTCACCATCGGCTCGACGGCGATCACCAGGCCCTGCTCGATACGGAAGTCGCCCCGGCCACGGAGGCCGCGGCTCATGAAATTGGGGACCTGCGGGTCTTCGTGCATGTCGCGGCCGATGCCGTGACCAACGAAGTCTTCGACCGAGCTGAACCCGTGTTCCTTGATGTAGCTGGCCATCTCGCCGGCGACCTGACTCCAGCGTGTCTTGGTGGCCATCAACTCGATCGCCAGGTCGAGCACGCCCTGGGTGGCGTCTAGCAGCCGCTGGGCGGGGGGGGCGATCTTGCCCACCGCATAGGTCTTGGCCGCGTCGCCGCACCAGCCGCCCAGTCGGCAGCCCGTGTCGAGGCTCAGGATGTCGCCCTCGACGAGCGGCTCGTCGTTGGGGATGCCGTGCACCACCGCCTCGTTGAGCGACATGCACGTGACGGCGGGGAAGGCGGGTTTGCCCTCCTCGGGATTGGGGTAGTTGAGGAACAGCGGCGTCCCGCCGATCCCGCGGAAGTAATCGGCAAATGCCGCGTCGATCTGCGCGGTCGTGGCGCCGGGACGGACCATCTCGGCGGCGATTTGGTGCGCCTGCCAGACGGCCAAGCCCGCGCGGCGCATCAGCCCGATTTCGCGTTCTGATTTGAGTTGCAACATGATGGTGTCTCCAAATGCGGCGCGTGAGCCTCGCTAATGGGCCCGGCCAGCGAGCCTAGTCTTGCCCCATCAAACCCCGTCAGGATTGACCGAACCCCGTTAGGCCTGATCAAGCCCCGTCAGGACTATTCAAGCCGAGTCAGGATTGGTCGATCCCGGCTAGCGCCTCTCCGATCCGCGCAAACACCTCGTCGGGGGTCCCCACCGCGTCGATCCGGTACAAGATCCCCAGCTCCTCGTAGTACTCGGTCATCGGCACGGTGATCTCGCTGTGCTGCCGGAGCCGCTCGCGGATCCTCTCTTTGGTGTCGTCCTCGCGTCCTCGCTTGGAGAGGCGCTCGAGCAACTCCTCCTCGGGGATCACGAACTCGATCGCCGCGTGCAGCGGCGCGTCCTGCTGGGCCAGCAGCGCGTCGAGCGACTTTGCCTGGGCCAAGGTCCTCGGGAAGCCGTCGAACAGGTAGCCGCTCTTGCAGTCGCTCTCGGCGAGCCTGTAAGCCACGAGCTCGATGACGATCTCGTCCGGCACCAGCTTGCCGGCGTCGAGATACACGGCGGCCCGTTTGCCGATGACGGCTCCGCGTTCGCGAGACTCGCGGAGCACCTCGCCGGTCGAGAGATGGGTGACGCCCAAGTCCTTGGCGACGCGCAACGATTGCGTCCCCTTGCCGGCCCCTGGCGGTCCGATGAACACAATACGCATGAGCCGCCGCGATCGTCGTCTGGGGTGTCATCGACGCGGCGGCGGCCGACAACGCCCTCGCCACTCCGCGTCGCAGCGGGCGCCTTACTCCAGCAGGCCCTTGTAGTTGCGCATCACGAGATGGCTGTCGATCTTCTGCACTAGGTCGAACGCCACGCTCACCGCAATCAGCAGGCTCGTGCCGCCGTAGAACATCGCGATGCTCCAATCGACGTTGAGCCAGGTCGCCACGAGCGTCGGCAGGATCGCGATCAACGCCAGGAAGCCGGCGCCGACGTAAGTGATGCGGAACATCACCTTCTCCAAGTAATCGGCGGTCCGTTTGCCCGGCCGGTAGCCCGGGATGAACGACCCGTAGTTCTTCAGGTTGTCCGCCATGTCCTTCGGGTTGAAGGTGATCGCGGTCCAGAAGTAGCAGAAGAAGTAGATCAACACCAAGAAGGTGATGTTGTAGAAGAACGCTTCGCGGCTGAAAGCCGATCCCAAACCTTGCACGACCGCCTTGAGCGGGCCGTCTTCCCAGCCGGCCGCTTGGCCGCCGAGCTGCGTGAACAGCATCATCGGGAACATCAGCAGGCTGCTGGCGAAGATGATCGGCATCACGCCCGACTGGTTCACCTTGAGCGGCAAGTAGCTGCGGTTGCCGCCAACCGTCTTGCGGCCACGCATGTGCTTGGCGCTCTGCATCGAGATCTGACGCTGGCCGAGGGTGATGAACACCGTGCCGACCACCACGGCGACGAACATCGCCGCCAAGAGCAACAGCCGAGGCGGGTCGAGCGACGAGCTGTCGCCCAGCGTGAGGGTGGCGCGTTGCAGCAGCTGGTAGCCGGCGCTGGGCATCTGGGCGAGGATGCCGGCCATGATCAGCAAGCTGATGCCGTTGCCGATGCCGTACTCGTCGATCTGCTCGCCGAGCCACATGAGGAACACCGTGCCGGCGGTCATCGTGAGCACCGCCACGAGCTTCCAACTCAGCAGCAAGCTGCCTGTCTCGGGATTCGTAAACTCGGCCGCCACGAGGTCCTGCCCCTCGGCGAACGAGGCGATAAAGAACCAGCTCTGGAACAGACAAAGCACCACGGTGGCGTAGCGCGTGTACTCGTTGATCTTCTTGCGGCCCGCCTCGCCCTCTTTCTGCAAGGCCTCGAGCTGCGGGATCACGCTCCCAAGGAGCTGGAAGATGATCGACGCCGAGATGTACGGCACGATCCCCAAGCCGAAGATCGTGACGTTCGTCAGGTTGCTGGCGCTCAGCACGGCGGCCTGCTTGAGCATACTGCTCAGGCCGCCCGACTGGCCCTGCCAGTCGCTGATCTTGTCGGCGTCGACGATCGGCAAGCCGATCTGGAAGCCGATGCGATAGATCGCCAGCATCAGGAGCGTCAGCAGGATCTTCCTGCGGAGCTCGGGGATCTGCCAAACAACGCGGAACTTTTCGAGCATGGAGGGATCCGTTTGCCGGTTCGGCGAGCCGGCTCATCCGGAGCGGCGCGTGTCAGCGACTGAGGCTTGGCGTCGTGGGTCTTGGGTGGTTCTAACGGCCGAAGGGTCCGCCTCCGGGAAGAACACGCCGCAGGCAGATCCCGTTGGTTGGCCCGTCGCCCACGGGGGGCGACAGATTATCAAGCGGCATGCTTCCCGACAGCGTGGTGCTTAAGTCGAAGGCAGAAGCCAATATCGGACATAAAGCCCGTGCTGGCAACACGGCTTAGCGCCGGCGGGGCCGGTCTCCTCACTTGGCGGCGGCCGATTTGGCCTCACGCTTGGCCGCACGTGCGGCCCGCTTCTTGTCTTCGACCGGAACCTTGCCGGCGACAACGACCATCTCGGCGCCGGCCTTTTCGATCTTCTCGGCCGCCGATTTGCTGAAGCGGTGGGCGCTGATCTTGAGCTTCTTGGTGAGCTCGCCGTCGCCCAGAATCTTCAGCAGGTCGAACTTGCCACGCGAAAGGTTCTTCTTGGCGAGAGCCTCGAGCGTGACCTCGTCGCCCGCCTCGAAGGCGGCGTCGATCTGGCCCAGGTTCACCACGGCCACGGTGACGCCGAACCGGTTGTTGAAGCCCCGCTTGGGGACTTTCATCACGATCGGCGTGCGGCCGCCCTCGAACACGGGGCTGACCGAGTGACCGGCGCGCGAGCCCTGGCCCTTGTGGCCCCGGCCTGCGGTCTTGCCCTGCCCCGAACCGGGGCCGCGGCCGAGCCGCTTGCGCTTCTTGTTCTTGCGGATCCCGCGATTAACGTCGTTCAGAATCATGAGAGGGTCACTCCTCGCAGCCGCTCGATCTCTTGCTTCGGACGCAGCTGAGCGAGAGCCGCAAACGTCGCCTTGACCAACGGGACCGGGTTATTCGAGCCGAAGCTCTTCGTCAGGATGTTGTGGATGCCGACCGATTCGCACACCGAGCGGACCGCGCTGCCGGCGATCACGCCGGTACCGACCGAGGCCGGGACGAGCACCACCTTCGCGGCGCCGTACTCGCCGATGATCTTGTGCGGGATCGACTTCTCTTCGGTCAGCGGCACTTCGATCATGCTCCGCATGGCCTCTTTGCGGGCCTTCTCGACGCTCGGCGGGACTTCGTTCGCCTTGCCGTAGCCCCAGCCAGCCTTGCCCTTGTTGTCGCCCACGACGACCATCGCGGCGAAGCTGAAGCGGCGTCCGCCCTTCACCACGGCCGAGCAACGCTTGATCTTCACCACGCTCTCGGAGAGCTCGCCACGCTGCTTCTCGGCGTTGTTTCTGTTGTGCTTGGCCACGACGGAACCTTCGGGTCTTCGAGGGGGAGTGCGGTGCGGCCTTGCTCACTGGGGCCGCTAGCATCGAGCCGCGAGCGGCTCGTGGGATGGTTCGTGCGACGGCGGGAAACGCCCGACACCGCTAGGTAAATCAGAAGCTCAGGCCGGCCTCGCGGGCGGCTTCGGCCAGGGCGGCCACTCGGCCGTGGTACTTGTACGGGCCGCGGTCGAAGCAAACCTGCTTCACGCCGGCGGCCTGGGCCTTCTCGGCGATCGCCTTGCCAACGGTCACGGCCGCGTCGGCGTTGCCGCCGTACTTGGCGCCCAGCGCCTTGTCGAGCGTCGACACCGAGGCGAGCGTCTTGCCCGCTTCGTCGTCGATCAGCTGAACACTGATGTTCTTGTGGCTGCGGTTGACGGAGAGACGCGGCCGCTCGGCCGTTCCCTTGAGCCGCTTGCGCACGCGGAAACTCCGGCGGATGCGCTGCTTGTTGATCGCTTTGCTGTGTTCCATAACGAGCTTCCTAGCCGAGTGGGCCTGGCCGTGTCTTGTTGCGTAGGCCGTTGTGTGTTGTTGTGTCGCTTAGGCCATTGCGTGGCGGTCGTGTTGCGGCTGATGAGCCGGCTTGCGGGGCTAGCCGTTTTACTTGGCGGTCTTGCCAGCCTTGCGACGGACCATCTCGCCCTCGTACCGGATCCCCTTGCCCTTGTAAGGCTCGGGCTTGCGGACCGCACGGACTTCGGCGGCGAACTGGCCGACCTTCTGCTTGTCGGAGCCCTTGATCACGATGTGCGTCTGGTCCGGGCACTTCACGTCGAGCTCGGCCGGGATCTTCTTGTGGATCTCGTTGGCGAAACCAACACGCAGCTGCAACGTGTCGCCCGAGATCGCGCCGAGGTAACCAACGCCTTGGATCTCGAGTCGCTTCTCGTAACCCTCGGTCACGCCGACCATCATGTTGGCGAGCAACGCCCGCGTCAGGCCGTGGTAGGCGCGGTCTTGACGGTCGTCGCCCTCGCGCGTGACGGTGAGCTCCTTGGCGCTCTCGTCGACGTTGATCACCACCTCGGGGCGGTGCGAGTACGACAGCTTGCCGAGCTTGCCCTCGACCGTCACCTCGCCGCCGGCGACGTTCACCTTCACGCCGTCGGGGATGGCGACCGGCTTCTTTCCAATTCGGGACATGGGAGTGGAGCTTTCAGCGTTCAGCTGTCAGCTGTCAGCTAGGACGTTGTTTGTTATCGAGACTTCACAAAGCTGACGGCTGATAGCTGACAGCTGAACGCTCTTCTTGTTACCACAGTTCGCAGAGCACTTCGCCGCCGAGGTTGCGTTGCCGCGCCTCGCGGTCGCTCACCACGCCGCGGTTCGTGCTGATGACCGAGATGCCCAAGCCGTTGAGCACCGGACGCAGTCGCTTGGCCTGGGCGTAGATCCGCCGGCCGGGGGTGCTCACCCGCTTGATGTGCTGGATCACACGCTCGCCGTTGGGGCCGTACTTCAAGTCGATCAGGAGCTGCTTGCTCGTCTCCCCTTCGTGCTCTTCTTCACGCCAGTCCCAGATGTAGCCTTCGCGCTTCAGCACTTCGGCCATGCCTCGCTTCACCTTGGACACCGGCATCGTCACGTTCGGGTGTTCCACCCGGACGGCGTTGCGGATGCGGGTAAGCATGTCGGCGATCGGGTCGGTCATCATCGCGACGGGTACTCCTGACGACGTAAGTCCGGACGGGGTGTCGTTCGGGATTAACGTGAGGGGGACTTGTAAGGTTGTTAAATCGGCTCGGTTCTACGAGCCGCGGCGGCCACACGGACGCGAATCACCAGCTCGACTTGCGGACGCCGGGGATCAGGCCCTTGTCGGCCAAGCTGCGGAAGCAGATCCGGCAGATGCCGAACTTGCGGTACACCGATCGGGGCCGGCCGCACAGCTTGCACCGGTTCTCGGCGCGGCTGCTGTACTTCGGCTTCTTATTGGCCTTCGCGATCTTCGATTTGCTCGCCACGGCTTCTGCTTACCTAAAAGGGATAACTTGGGGGTTGGATCTTTGGGCGGACGCCGATCAGGCGGCCTCGGCCGGACGCTCGAAGGGGAATCCGAACAGCTCGAGGAGCAAACGCGCCTCGTCGTTCGTGGCGCCCTTCGTGCAAATCGCGATGTTCAGGCCCTGCTGACGGACGTAGCGGTCCGGGTCGATCTCCGGGAACACGAGCTGCTCGCTCAGGCCCAGGCTGTAGTTGCCCGAGCCGTCGAACGCCTTCGGCTTCACGCCGCGGAAGTCGCGGACACGGGGCAGCACGATCGAGATCAACCGGTCGAGGAACTCGTACATCCGGTCGCCACGGAGGGTCACCTTGGCGCCGATCTCCTGCCCCTCGCGGAGCCGGAAGGCGGCCACCGACTTGCGGGCCTTGCAGCGGACCGGCTTCTGGCCGGTGATGTCGGACAAGGCGCCGACCGCCTCTTCCATGTGCTTCTTGTCGCCAATCGCCGATCCGACGCCCATGCTCACCACGATCTTCTCGAGCCGAGGCAGCGAAAGGCGGTTCTTGCGTCCCAGCTTCTCGGTGAGCTGAGGCAAGACCTCGTTTTCGAATCGTTCTTTGAGTCTTGGATTCATGGTCGTGACGCCCGTGGCGGGCTAAGCTGTTGGGTGGGCGGCCGTC
Source organism: Pseudobythopirellula maris (assembly GCF_007859945.1). Lineage (GTDB taxonomy): Bacteria > Planctomycetota > Planctomycetia > Pirellulales > Lacipirellulaceae > Pseudobythopirellula > Pseudobythopirellula maris. The sequence continues at coordinate 29,707 of NZ_SJPQ01000002.1, forward strand.
GGTCGGTCGCGGCTGCTGGTTGGTCGCGGCGCTGGCTTAGCGGCGTTGGCTGTCGAAGCCGGGGGGCCGGCTCACTTCTTGGCGTAGGCCTTCTTGGCCGGGGCGATCTTGCCCACGGTCGTGCCGCACTTGCGGCAGTAGCGTTCCTTGGCGCCGTCGTCGGTGAAGCGAGCTCCCAACTTCGTCGGCTTGGAGCACGATTCGCAGTAAAACTGTAGGTTCGACATCTGCACAGGCATCTCGCGGCTGAGCCGTCCGCCCTGCGGGTGCTTCTGGCTCCGCTTGACGTGCTTGAACACCTTGGCGACTCCCTCGACGATCGCCTTGCCCGCCTCGAGGTCTACCTTCAGCACACGCCCACGCACGCCGCGGTCGGCGCCGGTGATGACTTGCACAGTGTCGTCGGTCTTGATCAGCATGGGATTCTGGCTGTTTGCTATTGGCTGATGTCTGGGGGGCGGTTGGCGAGCTGCTCCTGCTGTAGGCTGGTAGCCCTCTCGCTCAAACCACCTCGTTCGCGAGGCTGACGATCTTCATGAACCGGCGGTCGCGGAGTTCGCGAGCCACGGCGCCGAAGATCCGCGTGCCGCGCGGGTTGTTGTCCTTGTCGATGAGCACCAACGCGTTCGAGTCGAAACGGACGTAGCTGCCGTCGCTGCGACGCGTGGGGGCTTTGACCCGCACCACCACGCCGCGGATCACGGCCTTCTTTTTCACCTCGCTGCCGGGGATCACGCTCTTGACGCTGCAGATCACCACGTCGCCCAGTCCGGCGAAGCGGCGACGGCTGCCGCCGAGCACCTTGATGCACATCACTTCCTTGGCGCCCGTGTTGTCGGCCACCGCTAAACGTGTCTGCATCTGGATCATGGCTTCGTCTCGCTAGGCCCCTCAGGGGGCCTTCTCTTTACGCTGTTTCTTTTTTGCCGCCGCGGCCCGGTGGCCGGCGGTTGTGTCCACTTGTCTCTGATCTCTCTCAGGCCACGTGTCGGGCCCCGGTTTCGTCTGGCTCAGCCCTGGGCCGTCTCTTCTTCGCCCTGGGCGGCGGAGTCGGCTTTCTCTTGCGCCTTCTGGGCGGCGCGAAGGGCGGCAATGTCGACCACCTGGCTCTTGGCGACCACCTTGACCAACTCCCAACGCTTGAGCTTCGACTTGGGCGGGCACTCGATGATCTCGACCGTGTCGCCTTCGTGCGACTCGTTCTGCTCGTCATGCACGTGGCATACCGTGCGACGCTGCACGTACTTGCCGTACTTCGGGTGCTTCACCTTGCGATCGATTTCGACGCGACGGCTCTTGTCCATCTTGTCGCTCGTGACCAATCCGGTGAGTAGCTTCTTGGGCATTTTGGGTCGTTGTCCGTTGCGACGACCGGCCGCTGTAAGCGTCGGACGTCAAAATTGGTTCTGGGCCCCGTCGCACCGACGGGTCGCCTGGTTAGGCGGTCTGCTTGTCTGCCTTCGCCGCGGCGGCCATCGCACGCTGCGTCTGGATCGTCTTCACGCGGGCGATCAACCGCCGGTTGCGGCGGATCTCGCTCGGGCTGTCGAGCTTCTCGGTCTGCGCCTGGACGCGGAGCCGAAACAGGTTCTCGGCCGCCTCCTTGATGGTCAGCCCGAGCTGCTCATCGCTCATGTCACGGAGTTCTTGCAGGCTGTCGGCCATGGCGTTGTCTAAAGTCGTAAAGCGTTGTTAACAAAGTGCTTCTCAACGGCGCCCTGGCCAAGGGCCGGCTACCGGAGAACGTATTTCGCCTCGAGCCTCGGCTCGTCTCAGTCAAGCTCGCGTTTCACCAGCCGCACACGGACAGGCATCTTGTGAGCCAAACGGGCGAAGCAGATCTTCGCCGCCTGCTCGGTGATGCCTGACACCTCGTACAGCACGGTGCCCGGCTTCACGACCGCCGCCCAGTAGTCCGGCTCGCCCTTGCCCTTACCCATGCGGGTTTCGAGCGGGATAGACGTCACCGACTTGGTTGGGAAAATGCGGATGTAAAGCCGACCCTCGCCACGGACGTATTGCTGTGCAGCGATACGACCCGCCTCGATGGTTTGAGCGCTGACCCAGCCGCCCTCGACCGCCTGCAAGCCGTACTCACCGTAGATAACGCGATTCCCACGAGTCGCGTTACCTTTTATACGACCTCTTTGGCTTTTTCGATGCTTGACCCTCTTGGGCATCAGCGCCATCGTTCTGGTCCTCGTACTCGCCTTGATTGATCCATACCTGGATGCCGATATGCCCCTGAGGCGTCTTGGCTTCCACAAAACCGTAGTCGATCTTAGCCCTGAGCGTGCTCAGTGGGATCGACCCGGCAATCTGCTTTTCACGCCGCGCCATTTCGGCGCCGCCCAACCGCCCAGCCAACTGGACCTTGATCCCCTTGGCGCCGGCTTCCATGGTCGACTCGAGCGCCCGCTTGATCGTCCGCCGGAAGGCGGCCCGCTTGGCGAGTTGCTCGGCGATGTCTTCGGCCACCAGGTGAGCTTGCAGCTCGGGGCGGCCGACTTCCTCGATCTTCAGGTTGATCCGCCGACCCACGAGACCCTGCAGTTCGTCCTGCAACTGCTCGATCTGGGTTCCCTTGCGGCCGATGATGACGCCCGGCCTCGCGGCGAACACCACCACCCGGACTTCGTCGCGGGTCCGTTCGATCTCGACCTTGCAAACGCCGGCCGACTTGAACTTCTTGCTAACGTAGTCCCGGATCTTCTTGTCCTCGACCAACAGGTCGCCGAACTCCTTCTTCGACGCGTACCAGCGGCTCTTCCAGTCGACGAAGATGCCGGTGCGGAAACCGATCGGGTTGACTTTTTGTCCCATGGCGTTGGCCTAAAGGCTGGAGTCTCTTGTTTTCTTGCGTGCGGCTTGGCCGCCGGTAGGTTTCGCTGTTCGCTGGCCCGACGGGCGCCTATTCGACGGCGACCGTGATGTGGGCGAATCGCTTCTTGATCACGTGGGCCATGCCGCGGGCACGCGGACGCATCCGCTTGAACATCGGCCCGCCGTCGACCCGCGCCTCGACGACCTTCAGGCCGGCCCGGTTGGGGGCGCCGCGGTCCTCGGCGTTGGCGAAGGCGCTCTGCAGCACCTTCTCCAACATCCGCGCCCCGCGGTTCGGCTGGAAGCGAAGGATCGCCAACGCCTCGTCCACCCGCTTGCCGCGGATCAGGTTCGCCATCGGGCGGACCTTGGTCGCGCTGATGCGTGCGTGCTTGTGGGTTGCTTTGTAAGCCATAATAGCTGTCAGCTGTTAGCGTTCAGCGATCAGCTTTCTCGCCGCCAGCTGAGTGCTGACGGCTGACTGCCGACCGCTCTTGATACTTATCTCTTGCCCTTGCCGCCGTGGCCGCGGAACGTGCGGGTCGGCGAAAACTCGCCCAGCTTGTGCCCGACCATGTCCTCCGTGACAAACACCTTCAGGTGCTGCTTTCCGTTGTGCACCATGAAAGTGTGGCCAACGAATTCGGGGATGATCGTGCAGGCGCGGGCCCACGTGTTGATCGGGTTCTTCGTGCCGGCGTCGTTTTGCTTCTCCACCTTGAAGTAGAGCTTCGCGTCGACGTAAGGGCCTTTTTTAAGCGAGCGACTCATAATTTAGCTGTTAGCTGTTAGCGGTTAGTCGTTAGCTGTTCGTGCCCTTAGCTAATCGCTAACGGCTAACAGCTAAAAGCTACTTCTTGACTAGTTTCTGGACGCCGTAACGCTTCGACTTGCGGCGGCGGACGATCGCCTGGTTCGACGGCTTGCGACGCTCGCGGGTCATGCCGCCCTTGGCGCTCTTGCCGGTGGGGCTGACCGGGTGACGGCCACCCTTCGTGCGACCCTCGCCACCACCGTGCGGGTGATCGATCGGGTTCATCGCCGTGCCACGGACGTGCGGGCGACGGCCCATCCAACGCTTGCGACCGGCCTTACCCAGCACCACCATGCTGTGGTCGGGGTTGCTGGTCGAGCCCACCGTCGCACGGCAGGCCGACGGAACGCGGCGAATTTCGCCGCTCGGCAGCGAGATCTGAGCCCAGTCCGACTCGCAGGCCATCAGCGTGGCGCTCGTGCCGGCGCTGCGGCAGAGCACGCCGCCGCGGCCGGCCCGCAGCTCGACGTTGTGGATCACCGTGGCGGGCGGGATCTTGCTCAGCGGCAGGCAATTGCCCACCGTGGCCGGGGCCGTGTCGCCGCTCACCACCTTGTCACCCTTGGTCAGGCCGACCGGGGCGATGATGTAGCGACGCTCGCCGTCCTCGTACTCCAGCAGCGCGATCCGCGCCGAACGGTTCGGGTCGTATTGAATCGAGTCGACCGTCGCGGCCATGCCGTCCTTGTTGCGACGGAAGTCGATCAGCCGGTAGCGACGCTTGTGCCCACCGCCGCGGTGTCGGCAGGTGATCTTGCCCTGGTTGTTGCGGCCGCCGGTCTTCTTGATCGGGCGCAACAACTTCTTCTCAGGCTTGGCGCCCTTCGTCAGCTCGGCGAAATCGCTCACCGAGGCGTTGCGGCGCCCGGGGCTGGTCGGCTTGTATTTTCTGATGCCCATAGTGAAGTCGCTGGTAGCTAGTTGCTGGTTGCTAGTTTCTCAGTCCTCAGTCGCCACCTCGCCGCCAGCCGAAACTAGCAACCGGCGACTAACAACTAGCCCTAAAAGAAATCGATGCGGTGTTCTTCGTTGAGCGTGACGATCGCCTTCTTCCAGTCCGCCGTGCGGCCCATCCGGTAGCGAGAGCGACGCAGCTTGCCCTTGCGGTTCTGGATCGCGACCTTCTCGACCTTCACGTCGAACAGGCTCTCGACCGCGTTGCGGACGTCGGCCTTGTTGGCCAGCCGGCTGATCTCGAACGTGTAAGCGTTGTAGCGGGTCGAACGATGCACGCCCTTCTCGGTCACCAGCGGCTTGATCAGCACCTGGTGCGGCTCGAGCTTCAGCTTCGGCTCGGCGGGGGCTTCGTCGGTTTTTGATGTGCTAGCGGCCATGGCTCTGCAATCGTTGCTCTACAAATCGTTTGTTTCGGTTTCGCTCAGCCTTCGGCGGCGGCGGTCTTGGCGCCCGTGGCCTGGGCCGACGACTTCAGCGCGTCGAGCGCCGCCTTGGTGATCAGCACCCGGCGGGCGGACAGCAACAACAGGGCGTTCAGGTCCGAGGCGCGCGACACGTCGACCCGCTGGATGTTCCTGGCGCTCTTGTACACGTTCGTGTCGACACCCTCGGTGGTGATCAGTAGCGACGAATCGTCGACGCCCAGCACCTTCAGCAGGTGGGCCATGTCCTTGGTCTTCGGGGCATCGAAGGCCAGCTCGTCGATCACCACCAGTTCGTCGTCCTGCACCTTCGAGGCGAGGGCCATACGGGTGGCGAGACGGAGCGCCTTGCGAGGCATCGAGTACGAGTAGTCGCGTGGCCGGATGGCGTGGATGTGACCACCGCCACGACGGATGCCGCTCCGCTTGTGACCGGCGCGGGCGTTGCCCGTGCCCTTCTGGCGGTACATCTTCTTGCCAGCCGCGGCCACCTCGGCGCGGGTCTTGGTCTTGTGCGTGCCCTGCCGCGCGTTCGCTTGGTACATCACCACCGCGTCGTGCAGCAGCTGCTTGTTGATGCTCGCGGCGAAGTCGGTGGGCTCGACCGCGTAGGTCCCCACCTTGTTCCCCTTGCGGTCGTGAACGGTAAGTTTCGGCATGGCTCGTGAGCTTTCAGCTGTCAGCAATCAGCCCGCCTGCGGCGGACAACCCCATAAACAGCGAGGCGACTTACATCTTGTTGGTGGTGCGGATGACAACGTAACCGCTGTTGGGTCCCGGCACGGCGCCGCGGATCAGCAGCAGGTTATTCTCGGCGTCGACACGCACGAGCTTCTGGTTCCGCACGGTGCACTTCTTGTTGCCGTACTGGCCGGACATGCGGATGCCCTTGAACAGACGGCTCGGGTAGGCGCTGCAACCGGTGCCGCCGGCGTGGCGGTGGCACTTCTTCACGCCGTGCGAGGCGCGTTGGCCGGCGAAGTTGTGACGCTTCATCACGCCCGAGAAACCGCGGCCCTTGCTCGTGGCGGTCACGTCGACCCGCTCGACCTCGGCGAAGGAGTCGGCCGACACCTTGTCGCCAACGGCCAGGCCTTCGAGGCCCTTGAATTCGCGAAGGAAACGCTTCGGCTCGCAGCCCGCCTTGGCGAGGGCCTCGACACCGGCGGCCGAACGGCCCTTGGATCGCTTGCTGTCGAGCTTGGCGACATGGCCCCGCTCGCTGCGCGACGCCAGCCGGCGAGGCTTGTCGAGATAACCGAGTTGGACCGACTCGTAACCATCGCTGTCGACGGTCTTCACCTGCAGCACGTCGCACGGACCGGCCTCAATGACGGTCACCGGCACCACTTCGCCCGAGTCATTATAGACTTGGGTCATACCGATTTTTCGACCCAGGATCCCTGCGGCCATGAGAGTGCTTTCGTGCTGTGGAGGTCGGTCTGGCCGGCGGGGAGTCACGCGGCTGGCCCCTCGGGGAGAGGGGCCGCCCCGGCTTACCCAGCCAGGCTTCCGGTCATATTTGCTTGGATTGATTCTCGCGTCGGCCATGCCGCATGAAGCGGGGCGGCCAACGCTCCTAGGAACAAGATCAGCCGGCGGTCGCCTTGATCTTGATATCGACGCCCGCAGGCAGGCTCAGCTTGTTGAGCGACTCGATCGTCTTGGCCGTGGCCTGGACGATGTCGATCAGACGCTTGTGCGTGCGGATCTCGAACTGCTGACGCGACTTCTTGTCGACGTGCGGGCCCCGCAAAACGGTGTACTTCTCAATCCGCGTGGGCAGCGGGATCGGGCCGTGAACCATCGAGTTGGTCCGCTTGGCCGTGTCCACGATCTCGGCGGCGCTCTGATCGAGCACCGAGTGATCGTAGGCTTCCATCCGAATGCGAATAATTTCTTGCGAAGCCACTGCTGATGCTCTCTCGGAGGTTCGTGCCCACCGGCGGTCGCTCAACCGGGGCTTACGCCCGCGGGGACCCTTCCGATAGGCCGCAGGGCCAAACGCCTGCGGGGCCAGTTATCAAATAGCTCGAACGTTTCGTCTCACTCGTTACTCGGGCTGACCGGGGCCGCCCTTACCCACACTCGGGACGAGCGGGGAATCGACCAACTTAGAGCCCTTCGTATCGGCTGTCAACGGCCAGAGGGAGAGTTTTTAGCCCCGTCTCCTCCCGCTTCGCCCCAACGGCTGCGGATCGGGGCGAAACTAACGCGCTGTGGTAATCCGGGAAGGATCGGAGGGCGGCTTAGTACAGGCGAATTGGAGCCTAACGGGGCCTCCCATTGGCGTTGGCCACGCGACTCGTCCTGGCCACTCTCGAGATACCGCCGCCTGGTTCGCTGCTCAGCTGCCCCCGCTACCCTTGTCGCGCTGAATATATACGCAAACCTTTACCCAGTAGTCACTTACACCATCCTCACAGGAATACCGCTGTTCTCCCCCGCACGATTCAGTGGCCCCAAAGAGTTAGTGACGCCCCGCTAGCCAGAGTCGCAGAACGATAGTTTGCCCCGGCGATGCGCGAGCCCTAGCATGCAATGCGTCAAATCACCGCCCAAGCCAGGAGCGCCGCCGTGACCGAGCCCATCGATTCCGCCTCTGCCGAGCGGCCCGCTGACCGCCGCGAATTCCTCAAGCGGGGCCTGGCGACCAGCGCCTTGCTGGCTCTGGCCGACCGGGTTTACGCCCAGCAGCGCGACGACGGCGGCGGCCTGCCCATGCGTCCCCTGGGTCGCAGCGGGGCCGAGGTCTCGATCCTCTCGCTGGGGGGCTACCATATCGGCCTGACCGCCAAGCAGCACGGCGACCCGGCCGCCGTTCGCCTGATGCACCGTGCAGCGGAGAACGGCCTCACGTTCTTCGACAACTGCTGGGACTACCACATGGGCTACAGCGAAGAGGTGATGGGCAAGGCGATCGAGGACCGCCGCGACCAGGTGTTCCTGATGACCAAGGTCTGCGACCGCGACTACGAAGGGGCCAAGCGTCAGCTCGACGAGAGCCTCAAACGGCTACGGACCGACCACATCGACTTGTGGCAGTTCCACGAGATGGTCTACGACAACGACCCCGACTGGGTGTTCGACAAAGGCGCCATCCGCGCCGCGCGCGAGGCGAAGCAGGCGGGCAAGGTCCGTCACATCGGCTTCACCGGCCACAAGGATCCCAGCATCCACCTGAAGATGCTCGGCAAAGACGAGCCTTGGGCCAGCGCGCAGATGCCGATCAACGTTTGCGATTACTACTTCCGCAGCTTCTTGCACAACGTGGCGCCGGCGTGCGACGAAAAGGGCGTCGGCGTGATCGGCATGAAGAGCCTGGGGGGCGGCGAGATCGTCCGCTCCGGCTTGATCTCGGCCAAGGACTGCCTGCGATTCTCGCTCTCGCAGCCGGTCAGCACGGTGGTCACCGGCATCACGAGCGAGGCCGAGCTCGACCAGGCGCTCGAGGTCGGCCGCGGCTTCAAGCCGCTCGGCGCGGCAAAGCAGTCGGCCCTGTTGGCCAAGGTCGAGGAGGCCGCCGGCGACGGCCGCCACGAGCTGTTCAAGACCACCAAGCGGTTCGACGGCTCGTACCACCGCGAGCAGCACGGCTTCGCGACCGAGGGCTGAGCCCGGCGCCGCTTGTGTGGCGTTTGAAGTCGGACCGCGGATACGCTCGAATGGTGTTGCTCCCTCTCAATCTCCCAACAAGGTTAGGAGAGGGTTCCGCCCCGCGTTGCGTGTGTCACTCTCTTTCTACTGCAGCTCCTCTCATGCAAGAGTTCTACCGTCAGGTGCGCGACTGCCGCTGGCTGATCGCCGGCGTGCTCGCGACGAGCCTGCCGCTCGCTTACTACTACAGCCCATGGTGCCTGCTCTACACCCCAGCCCTGTTCGCTCTGCTGGCCTTTCGGGCGACGATCATCACCATGGTGGGCGACGAGAACCGCCGCTGAATCGGGTGGGCAAGGTCGCTGCAACGCCGTGGCCTCTTCATAACCCTATGCCCCCTCGCCCAAGGCTTGTCGCACAACCATGTTCGAGCGGCTAAGAATCGTGGCGTCTTACGCCGCCCTGACTCTCTCGGTGGCGATAGCCGTGTTGTGGATCCACAGCTACGCCGCACGTTCCAGCGTCGAGTTGCGCGGCGGGCAATACAGCTGCGTCCTTTCTTCGTGGCGGGGGCTGCTGGACCTCAAAGAGCACTGCGGCGACGTGAGCAAGCCGCAGCAGAAGCTCAAGTGGCGTGTGGATGTCATCGAGGCGACTCGCCATAGGCAAAACGTTGACGCCGCCAGCGGCTGGGGAATCATGCGTACGCCCAAACCGTTTACGTTCAACGTACGCAAGAACCTCCATACCACCAGGGACGGGCGTGTTTACTACGGGCGGGTGATCACATTGCCGTACTGGTCCCTCTGCATCCCCCCGTTGCTGCTGGCCCTGCTGCGCCGGCCTGCGCCGCGCTTGCGTTTTGGGTTGCGCGACGCGTTCGCTGTCACCACACTCGTGGCGCTCGGCGCCGCGGCCTTTGCCGCGCTGACACAAATGGCCGCGGGTTGATTCGTGGCGTGGCGGACGGCGCCTCCGGCCGCCGCTCGGCGGGCCACCCGCCTTGTCCTCATTTGGTGCTTGACTCCGGTCCGCCCAGGTGTATTAGTGTATTGGTACACATGGACAGACAGCCCTCCCCCTTCGACCTCCGCGCCTCCTCCGGGGCGCCGATCTATCAGCAGATCGTCGACCAGGCGTACGCGCTCGTGGCCGGCGGCCGGCTGAAGGCGGGGGAGTTGCTGCCGAGTGTCCGAGAGGTCGCCCGCGCGGCGGACGTCAACCCGATGACCGTAAGCAAGGCGTACTCGCAACTCGAGAGCGAGGGGCTCGTGGAGCGCGAGCGCGGCCGCGGCATGCGTGTCCGAGAGCCGGGCGACAACGCCGCGACCCTCACCCAGCGCAAGCGCCAGTTCCAAGAACTCCTCGCCCCCGCCTTGCACCGCGCGGCCCAACTGGGGCTCAGCGAGGCGCAGGTGAGGCAAGTCATCGAATCCCAGCTCAAGGAGCGCCACCAGTGAACGCCATCGCTACGGAACCTCCGCTTCAGGCCGTGCGTCTGGGCAAGTCGTTCGGCGAGAAGGTCGTGTTGCACGACGCCAGCCTGCTCTTGGAGCCGGGCCAGGTGCTCGGGCTGTTGGGCAAGAACGGCTCCGGCAAGAGCACGCTGATCAAGTGCCTGTTGGGGCTGCTGAGAACCACCGCGGGCGAGGCCCGGGTGTTCGGCGAAGACGCGTGGGACCTGTCGGCCGGCGCCAAAGCGCGGCTCGGCTACGTGCCGCAACAGGTGACCGCCTACCCTTGGATGCGGGTCCGTCAGATGATCGCCTACACCGCCGCGTTCTACACCGGCTGGAACCACGCGCTGGCCGACGACCTCTGCCGCCGCTGGGACCTGCCGCTCGAAGACCGCACGGGCGTGCTGTCGGTCGGTCAGCTGCAGACGCTCGGCCTGGTATTGGCCCTGGGGCACGAGCCCGACCTGCTGGTGCTCGACGAGCCGGTGGCGAGCCTCGATCCGTCGGCGCGACGCGAGTTCCTCCGCACCTTGATCGACATCGCCGTCGAGTCGGACGAGAGTGGCCCTCAGCGGTCGGTGCTGTTCAGCACGCACATCACCAGCGACCTGGAGCGGATCGCCAACCGCGTGGCGGTGCTGCAGAACGGACGGGTCGCGTTCGACAGCGAGCTCGACACGCTCAAGGAGAGCGTCAAGCGGCTGCGGCTCACTAGCCACAACGGAGCGATTCCCGATGGCTTCGCCGTGCCCGGAGCGTTATCGACGCACGTCGCCGGCAGCTTGGCGACCGTCACGGTTGCCGATTACCAACCCGAGACGGCCAACGAGCTCGCCAGCCGCTGGGACGCCGACGTCGCGGTGGACGACCTGAACCTCGAAGAGATCTTCTTGGAGATGCACGATGGCCTTAGCCACTAGTGTTTGCACGCCACTCCTTGCCCGACTGCGGAGCGCCGCGAGTGTTTACACCACACTCCCTTGGGTGTTAGTGGGGCTCGGCCTCTGGCTTGCGGTCCTGGCGGTAGCGAGCGCAGGCGCCACCGCCGGGCGGGGCCACACGTACTACTACAGCATGATCCTCAACTTCGCCTGGGGGGCGGCGTTCACCGTCCCTTTGGCGGTCGCCGTTCTCGCGAAGCGACAGTTCGCCACCCCCGCCGCGCGGCTCGTCCCCGGGTACCGAGCGCCCCACTTGGGCGTGCCTGTGGCTGTGGTGGCGGTCTCGCTGGCGGCCGCGCCGCCCGTCGCGGCGTGGCTATTGAGCGTCGATCCGATTGGGCTCACCGCCTTTTGCGCTACGGTCGGCGCGCTGGCGCTGGTCGGGCAGCACGCAGGGACCCTCGCCTCGGTCGCGGTGTTGATGTCCCTGTTTGGCGCCGCCTGGCTCCCGGCCGTGGGCCGGTGGTGGCTGGCGCCGAGCGGCGCGGAGGGCGCGGGGGACTTGGCCCGGGTCGGGGTGCTGCTGGTCTCCTGGTCGCTCGTCGGTGTGTGGCTCCAGCGGCTGGCGACACTCAACGCGGAACGCCGCGACTACCAGGGCGCCCCTCTCGCCGCCGCTTACCCGTGCGATACGCATTCTGGGCGGGTTGAGCAGGGCAATTTCGCCCCCGGTCACGGGAGGGTGCACGCCCCGTACGACAAGGCGACCGACCGCCTGCTCGCCGACTCGCCCCGTCCGGCGCAATTGCTGCGATGCGGCTACAGCCCGCTTGAATCGCATGTCCGCGCCGGTTGGGTCTTCGTTTATCAAGGCGCGCTGTTCACCGCGGCGCTCGTGATGTACGGGCCGGCACTGGACCGGCTGAACGACGGCATGATCGTTTATCTCCTGCTGATGTTCGCATGCTTTGTGCCGGCGTCAGCGGCCGGGAAACTTGCCCAGCGGCGGCCTCAGATGGAGCGTGAGCTGCTGCTGCCGATGACGCGTCGCGATTACATGCGTGGTGTGCTAACGCCGCTAGTGTGGGACGCCGCGTGGCTGTGGCTCGCCCACGCGGCGCTCTTGGTTTACGTGATTGGGGTGTTCCGGCCCGACTTGGCGTCGCCCGCGATGACGGCGGTGATCGCGCCATTCGCTCTTTTCTCGCTGGCGTGCAATGTGTTCGTCGGCGGGTGGGAGATCTACCTCGCGTCGTATCGCATCGGTCTGCTGCGGGGCGCTCTCACGTTAGTGGCGTCGTTCCTCACGATCGCCGCCGTCACGCCGTGGTGGCTCAACCGCGAATCGGTGGGGGGCCTGTACTTCATCGTGGCGGCGGGCGTCTTTGCCCTGGCCGGCGTCGTGCTGACGCGTCTGGCGTGGCGGCGGTGGCTGAACGCCGGACTCGGCTAAGAAGTTTGCGGCCGATACGCGAGGGTCTAGATCGCACTACCGCTAGCCGTAGCGTTGTTTTCGCCTTATCGACGTCGAATCACACCGCCACACACGCTACGCATCCGTGCGATCCGCACTATCACGGACGCCGTCCGCAGCGTCGGCCGGCATTGGCTGACATGCCGTTTCGCATCCGCGATGATCGGCGATCGTCCGTGAATATTTCTTCTCCGGCGTCACTCGGGTTCACGCCGGGGGTGACTACCAAAGTCGGAGCCGGCGCCGTACACGCACGACGTGTCCGCCGGCCTGCGCAAGAAGCGAACCATACAAAAAGCGTCGAGGCTGCGATTGGCAGCCTCGACGCTTCTTATTCGATTTGGTTCGCACGCCCGGTCGGTCGCTACTTGGTCCGGAAGCGCGACACGCCGCCCACCAGCAAGGCGCCCATCACCCAGATCATGCCGCTGACGGCTTCGGGGACCTGGGCCGTGGCGGACTCGGCGATACGGAACCCGGCGGTCGCTGTGTTCGGCGCCGCGCTGTCGTACACGCCTAGGCGGTAGGAGCCGGCGGAGAAGCCGGTGAGCAGCGGGGTCAGCGGGTTGGCCTCGGCGACCGGGTTAGAGCCGTTGGTCGCCCCCGGCAGGCCAAACAGATTCGTGTTGCCCTGCACCGGCGGAACCGAGCTGTTGGCGAAGTTTGTCTCATTGGTGTAACGCAGCACCGCGCTGCCGCCAGGACTGTCCAGGAGGTCGAACGTGTACCCGGTCACGTCGTTCGCTGCGCCGTTGCTAACGAACGAGTCCAGGAAGAGGTCGAACGACGTCAGGCTTGTGAATTCGAGAAACGCCGTGAAGGGCGTGGCCGTCCACTCGAACGTGATCTCGCCCAACGCTTCATTGGCGACAGCGGTCCCGGCGCCTTGCGGGACGCCAAAACCATCCTGCTGGATCGAAGCCAACGCCGGTGAGGCTCCAAGAGCAACGAGCAGCAATAAAGCGGTGCAGAAACGTGCGATCATGGTGCATTCATAGGTAGTGAATCAATGGGACGACCGCGGCGGCTCCGCCGCGACCACACAAACATCCTATCCCCCCGCACCGGGACCCACAACCTAAATCGCGCCGTCTGACACCCGCTCGAACCAAACGCCGCCTTGCCGGCAATGGCGCTGCGGCTAGCCCCATAGCCAATGCGGACAAAACCGGAGCGCCGGCCTACTAGAGCGGTTGTTTGCTCCCTGCTGGCGACGCTCGGCTAGCGGCTCACTCCCCCAAGCGATCGCTGGGGTCGCTCTGCCGCACCGTCGGAGGAACCGGGGCCAAACCTGCGTGGGCTCCCTGGTCATTTCGCCCGCGAATAAAACCAACCAACCAGCCCAGCGGCAGAACCCCGCACAACGCCGCCACGGGGGCCAACACCGGCAACGCCAGTAGCAGCATGCCGAGGCCGATGTTCGCCGTCTGGTCGCCCAGCACGTTCCAGGCGTACCAGTGCAGCGTCCAAGGGGCGAGCAGAACGAACGCGCAGAGAACCGCCCCTGCCAGCAGCGGCGGCTTGCGAGTGCGTGGGTGCAAGGCCAAGGAAACCAGCAGAGCGAAGGTCGCTACCCCGGGGGCGTAATACCATCGCAGCTGCTCGCCCCACACGCCGAAAAGCGGCGAGGTCCAAACAGCCGCCGCCACGGCGAAGACCAGAGCGGTCAGGAGCAGCCATCCGGTCGTGAATCGCATCGCACTTTTGCTCCCGCCGCCTAGGCGGCTTTCACTCGCCCAGGAACTTCTGCAGCACCTCGTCGGGCGCCGCGGAGTAGCCGCTGGGGGTCATCGAGCAACCGGCGCGTCCTTGGCTCAAGGATCGCATCGCGCTCGAGTAGCCGAACAGGTTGGCCAGCGGGGCCTCGGCCAGCAGCACCGTGTCGGCGCCGCGCTGCTCGGTGCGGTGGATGATCGCGCGGCGCTGCTGCAGGTCGCCCACCAGGTCGCCCACGTGGTTCTCGGGCGCGGTGATCTCGAGCTTCATGATCGGCTCGAGCAGCACGACGCCCGCCTCGCGCAGGCCCTTGTCGAACGCCAGCGACGCGGCGGTGCGGAAGGCGATCTCCGTGGAGTCGGTCTCGTGGACCTCGCCGCCGGTGACCGTCACCTTCATCCGCATCAGCGGGAAGCCAACCGAGCCGCCGCCGCCGGCCGCGTTCTCCAGCTCCTCAACCACCACGTTGAGGAACTCGTCTGGCAGGCCGTGGCCCGGGGCGACCGACACAACGACCGGCGGCGCCACCGCGGCCAACGGGCCGGTGGGCGTGAACGGCTCGACGCGCACCCGCACCGCCGCGGTGTGCTGCACGCCGTTCATCAGCCGGTGGCACTCGCCGGTGACCTCGGCCTTGCCGCCGATGGTCTCTCGGTAGCTGACGCGCGGCTTGTGGACCTTCACCTTCAGGCCGAAGTCCCTGGCCAGGCGGTGCTGGATCACCTCCAGGTGCAGCTCGCCCATGCCGCTGATGAGCGTTTGGCCCGTCTCCTCGTTCTCCTCGGCGCGGAAGGTGGGATCTTGCTTGCGGAGCATCGCGAGCACCTCGCCCATCTTCTTCTTCTCGGTCGAGTTCTCCGCCTCGATCGCCATCGAGATGACCGTGTCGGGGAACTCGATCGACTCCAGGACGATCGGCGCCGCGGCGTCGCAGAGCGTGTCGCCGGTGACCGAGTCGCGCAGGCCGAGCAACGCGACGATCTCGCCCGCCTCGGCGGCTTCGAGTTGCTCGTCCTTCTTCGTCGCGTGGATCCGCCAGATCTGCGAGACGTTCTCCTTGAGGTCGCGGCCGGCGTTCATCACGCGGCTGTTCGGCTTGAGCACGCCCGAGTAGATGCGCACCCAGTAGAGGTCGCCCGTCTTGAACGGCAGGATCTTGAAGACCAAGCCGCAGAACGGCTCGGCGGGGTCGGGCTTGCGGGCGATGCGATTGCCCTTGGCGCCCTGCTCGCCGTCGTCGGCGTGGGCCTTCGCCGCGCGGCGCTGCTTCTTGGTCGCCGCCTTGCCGGCTGGCGCCTCGCCCACCACGGGGGGCATCTCGAGCGGGTGCGGCAGGTAGTCGGCCACCGCGTCCAAGAGCGGCTGCACCCCCATGCCGTGCAGCGCCGAGCCGACCAGCACCGGCTGCACCTGCTCGTGCACCGTGGCCGCGCGGATCACCTTCTTGAGCAGCGTCTCGGGGATCGGCTCGCCGCTCAGGGCGAGCTCCATCAGCTCGTCGCTGAAGTCGCAGAGCTGCTCGACCATCCGCTCGCGCCACAGCTGCGCCTCGACCGCCAGCTCCTCCGGCACGTCCTCTTCCTTGACCTCGCGTCCCTCCTTGCCGCCGGGGAACGTGAGCAGCCGCATGCGGATCAGGTCCACCACGCCGCGGAACGGGTCGTCCTGGTGCGGAGGGCCCTGGCCGGCGGGGATCTGCAACGCGATCGGCGTGGCGCCCAACCGGTTCTCGATCTCCTCGAGCACGGCCTCCCAGTCGGCGCCCTCGCGGTCGAGCTTGTTGATGAACGCCAGACGCGGCACGTGGTAGCGGTTGGCCTGACGCCAAACGGTCTCGCTCTGCGCCTCGACGCCCTCTCTAGCGCTGAACACCACCACGGCGCCGTCGAGCACGCGCAGCGATCGCTCGACCTCGGCCGTGAAGTCGACGTGCCCCGGCGTGTCGATCAGGTTGATCCGCACGTCCTTCCACGGCATCTGCACGCAGGCCGAGTAGATCGTGATCCCGCGTTCCTGCTCCTCGGCGTCGTCGTCCGTGGTGGTGGTGCCGAGGTCGACCTCGCCGGCCCGGTGCCGGGCGCCCGACAGGTAGAGCATCCGCTCGGTGACCGTGGTCTTACCCGCGTCGATGTGCGCGATGACGCCGAGGTTGCGGAGCTTGGTGAAGTCGGGCACGGGAGAGTGGAGTGGTCGGAGGTGAGAGGTGGGAGGTCAGCAGGAGGGAACCGCCAAGACGCCAATATCGCCAAGACCTCACAAAATAACATCGCTGTGGGAGGCGTCTCCGACGCCGATATCGCGCTGCGAGCAACAAGCGGCTGGCGCGCCGTTGTCGGCGTCACAGACACCGCCCACATTCACACGTCAAATCATTCTTCTTGGCGTCCTTGGCGTCTTGGCGGTTCTTCTTGTTAGCGCACAAAAAAAGCCAGGGGCCGAGGGTCAGGATTCTATCACAGAACCCTGACCTCCGACCCCTGGCCCCATTGTCTCACTGGAATGGGTCTCTCTCGCTCACCACGCGAAGTGGGCGAAGGCCTTGTTGGCGTCGGCCATGCGGTGGACGTTGTCGCGGCGGGTCATGGCCACGCCCTCGCGGTTGTAGGCGGCCGTGAGCTCGTCGGCGAGCTTCAGGTGCATCGGGCGGCCCTTCTTGTCGCGGACGGCGAGCAGCAGCCAGCGGATCGCGAGCGACTGCTGACGCGTGCGGTTGACCTGCATCGGCACCTGGTAGGCGGCGCCGCCGACGCGCTTCGAGCGGACCTCGATCGAGGGCTTCACGTTCTCGATCGCCTGGGTGAACACGTCGATCGGCTCGACGTCTTCGACCCGCTCCTTGATCACGTCCAGGGCGTCGTAGAACACCCGCTGGGCGGTGCTCTTCTTGCCGTCGTTCATCAAGCAGTTGATGAACTTCGCGGCGAGGAGCGAACCGTGGATCGGATCGGGCTTGAGTTGCTTGCGGCTGGCGGTGATGCGGGCCATGGTATTTAGCTGTCAGCGGTCAGCTGTCAGCGGTCAGCTATTGGAATATGGTTTAAATCAATCTAGCTGAGAGCTAAAAGCTGACAGCCGATCGCTTCGTTACTTCTTCTTGCCCTTGGAGCCTTCTTTCTTGGCTCCGTAGCGGCTGCGGGACTGCTTGCGGTCGGACACGCCGAGCGTGTCCAAGGCGCCGCGGACCACCTGGTAGCGGACGCCCGGCAGGTCGCGGACGCGGCCGCCGCGGACCAGCACGATGCTGTGCTCCTGCAGCGTGTGGCCTTCGCCCGGGATGTAGACCGTGACTTCCTTGCCGTTGGACAGACGCACACGGGTGATCTTCCGCAGAGCCGAGTTCGGCTTCTTGGGCGTCATGGTCCGCACCTGCAGACAAACGCCACGCTTGAAGGGGCACTTCTCCAAGACGGGCGCCTTGGACTTGGTGCGCTTCTTCTTGCGGTTCTTGCGGACGAGCTGGTTGATCGTTGGCATGCGTAATCTGCAGCTTTAGGGGGCTCGGAGAGAGCCGCTCGGTGATTTGGCGTCCGCCCGGCGCGGGGCGTCGGGCGGAGGGAAGTCCAGCAATATGGGGGTTTTCGGCCGGGGTGTCAACCGGGCCCAACGTCGATCGGGCGCGACTCCCGGCTTGCGCCGGGCGGGAGGCCCGCAAGATGGTGCTAATCGGCAGTTTCTCTCGGCGTATCGACCTTACTCGAAGGCCGATACGCCTGGTCGGTCGCTTACGATTCGTCCGTCGCGTCGCCGCCCGAACCCAGCAGGGCGTCGAGGCCGCTCGGGGCGGGCTCGCTGGAAGTCGGCTCGGCCGGGGGGGCCGTCGGCTGCACGCCGCCAGCAGCGGCGCCGTCGTCGCCGGCGCCCAACAGCGGGAACGACCGCTCCAGCACGCTGGCGGTCTCCACCGCCAGGGCCTCGAGGGCCTCGGGCCGGATGCGGACCTCGGCCTCTTGGATGCTGCGGAAGCCGGTGCCGGCCGGGATCAGGTGGCCCAGGATCACGTTCTCCTTCAGGCCGACCAGGTTGTCCGTCCGGCCGCCGAGGGCCGCCTCGGTGAGCACCTTGGTCGTTTCCTGGAAGCTCGCGGCCGAGATGAACGACGAGCTCTGCACGCTCGCCTTGGTGATGCCCAAGAGCTGCGTGCTGGCGGTCGCCTTCTTCGGCTTGACGCCCTTGGCGACATCGCCGCCGAGGGTCTCGATCTGGGCGTTCGCCTGCTCGAGCACCGCCTTGGGAACGATCGAATCCTCGGCGAAGTCGCTGTCGCCCTTCGCGCTGATCTTCAGGCAGTCGTTGAGCGCGTCGTTCGCCTGGCGGAAGTCGTACTTGTCGAGCACCGAACCGGGCAGCAGGTTCGTGTCGCCGGGCGACTCGATCTTCACCTTCCGCAGCATCTGCGAAACGATGATCTCGATGTGCTTGTCGTTGATGTCCACCCGCTGGCTGCGGTAAACGTTCTGGATCTCGCGGGTGAGGTACTGCTGCACCGCCTCTTCGCCCGAGACACGCAGGATGTCGTGCGGCACGAGCGGGCCATCGACCAGCGAGTCGCCCGCCTTGACGATGTCGCCCGAGTGGACGCGGAGGTGCTTGTTGTGCGTCACCAGGTGCTCGCGCTCGATGCCCGCCTCGTTGCGGACCATGATCGAACGCTTGCCGCGTTTCTTCTCGGCCATGATCTCCACGACGCCGTCGATCTCGGCGATGACCGAGGGATCCTTCGGCTTGCGAGCCTCGAAGATCTCGGTGACCCGCGGCAGACCACCGGTGATGTCTTGGGTGCCGCCCGCTTCACGCGGCGTCTTGGCGATCAGGGCGCCGGCGTTGATCTTGGTGCCGGCCTCGACCTCGAGCCGCGCCTTCTCGGGCATGTAGTAGAAGTCGAGGACTTTGCCGTCCTTCGGGTCTTCGACCACGATCTGCGGGTGCAGGTCGCCCTTGTGCTCCATGACCACGTAACGCATCAGGCCCGAGGGGTCCTTCTCGCCGCGGATCGTCTCGCCCGGCGTCAGGTCCTCGTAGCGGATCACGCCGCCGGTCTCGGCGAGAATCGGGATCGAGTGCGGGTCCCACTCGCAGAGCACGTCGCCGATCTTGGCCTCGTCGCCTTCGTTGTGCTTGATCACCGAGCCGGTCGGGATCTCGTACTTCTCGATCTCGCGGCCGCGGTCGTCGACCAACGCCAGCTCGCCGTTCCGGCCGAGCACGACCAGCTCGTCCGAGTCGTTGCGCACCGCGTTGAGCTTGGCGAAGCGGACCTTGCCGCCCTTGGTGGCCTTGATCTCGCTCTGCTCGATGTCGCGGTTGCCGACGCCGCCGATGTGGAACGTCCGCATCGTCAGCTGCGTGCCGGGCTCGCCGATGCTCTGGGCGCCGATGATGCCCACCGCCATGCCCTCTTCGACCATCGAGCCGGTCGACATGTCCATGCCGTAGCAACGCCGGCAGATGCCGAGCGGGGCGACGCAGGTCATCGGGCTGCGGACCTGGATCTTCTCCAGGCCGAGCTCCTCGATCTTGCGGGCGATCTCGGCGGTGATCATCTCGCTCTCGGCCACGATCACCTCGTCGGTGATCGGGTTGACGATGCTTTGACGGCTCACCCGGCCGCGGATCAGCTCCGACAGGCCGACCTCGACCTTCTCGCCGCGGTAGATCACGCCCTTGGTGATGCCCTGCGTCGTGCCGCAGTCGTCCATCGTCACCACCACGTTCTGGGCGACGTCGGCGAGCTTACGCGTGAGGTAACCGGAGTCGGCCGTCTTCAGGGCCGTGTCGGCCAAGCCCTTGCGGGCGCCGTGCGTCGAGCTGAAGTACTCGAGCACCGTCAGGCCCTCGCGGAAGTTCGCCTTGATCGGCGTCTCGATGATCTTGCCGGACGGCTTGGCCATCAGGCCACGCATGCCGCCGAGCTGACGCATCTGCTCCACACCGCCTCGGGCACCGGAGTGCGCCATCAGATAGATCGGGTTGACGTACTGGTTGCCGCGGTAGTCGACCTCCAGCGCGCTCATCATCTCGGTGGTGATCTCTTCGCGGGCGTGGGTCCAGGCGTCGAGCACGCCGTTGTAACGCTCGCCCTCGGTGATGATGCCCCGCTGGTAAAGCTTGTTACGCTTGAGCACTTCCTTCTCGGCGAAGCCGATGATCTTGCCCTTCGTGTCGGGCGTCACCAGGTCGTCGGTGCCGAACGACAAGCCGCTGAGCGTCGACGTGCGGAAGCCGATGCGGTTCATGTCGTCTAGCAGGTCGATCGTGCGGCGCCGGCCGAGAAACTCGTAGCAGTCGCTCACCACCTTGGAGAGCTCGCTGGAGCGCTGCGCCACGTTGTAGTACGGCATGCCCTCGGGCAGGATCTCGTTGAAGAACACCCGGCCGATCGTGGTGTCGATCACGCGGCCCGCCTTGGATGGGTCGCCGTGCTCCTCGCGGAGGCACTGGTCCGGCTTGAGGCGGAACTTGATCCGCGCGTGCGTGTGCGCCTTGCCGAGCGAGTAGGCCATCTCGACTTCGGCGAAGCTGCTGAACGCCATCCCGTCGCCGGGGGCCTCGGGCACGTCCATCGTGATGTAGTAGCAACCCATCACCACGTCTTGCGACGGGCTGATAACCGGGGCGCCGTTGGCCGGGCTGAAGATGTTGTGCGTGCTCATCATCAGCGTGTGCGCTTCGACCTGGGCCTCGATCGAGAGCGGCAGGTGGACGGCCATCTGGTCGCCGTCGAAGTCGGCGTTGAAGCCTTTGCACACGAGCGGGTGCAGGTTGATCGCGTTGCCCTCGACCAGCATCGGCTCGAACGCCTGGATGCCCATGCGGTGCAGCGTGGGCGCCCGGTTCAGGAGCACCGGGTGGTTGGTGATCACCTCTTCGAGGATGTCCCAAACCTCCTCGTCCTTGCGCTCCAGCATCTTCTTGGCCGACTTGATCGTGTCGGCGTGGCCGAGCTCCTTCAGGCGCCGGATGATGAACGGCTGGTAGAGCTCCAGCGCGATCTTCTTGGGCAAGCCGCACTGGTGCAGGCGGAGCGACGGGCCGACGACGATCACGCTGCGCGCCGAGTAGTCGACCCGCTTGCCGAGCAGGTTCTCGCGGAACCGCCCCTGCTTGCCCTTGATCATGTCGGTGAGCGACTTGAGCGGGCGGTTGCTCGAGCCGAGCACCGGCCGCTTGCAGCGGTTGTTGTCGAACAACGCGTCGACACTCTGCTGCAGCATCCGCTTCTCGTTGCGGATGATCACCTCGGGCGCGTTCAGGTCGACCAGCTTCTTGAGCCGGTTGTTGCGGTTGATGATCCGCCGGTAGAGGTCGTTCAGGTCGCTCGTGGCGAAGTTGCCGCTGTCGAGCAGCACCAGCGGACGCAGGTCGGGCGGGATCACCGGGACCACGTCCATCACCAGCCACTCGGGCTTGTTGTCCGAGTCGCGGATCGACTCGACCGTCTTGAGCCGGCCGATCAGGTCCTTGGCCTTCTGCTTGCTGCCGGTCTCTTTCAGGTCGACGCGCAGTTGCTCGGAGAGCGTCACCAGGTCGAGCGCCGCGAGCAGCTTGCGGATCGCCTCGGCGCCCATGTCGGCCTCGAACGTCCCCTCGCCGTACTCCTCACGCGCCGTGCGGTACTCCTCTTCGGTGAGCAGCTGCTGCATCTTGAGCGGCGTGTCGCCCGGGTCGGTGACCACGTAGTCTTGGAAGTAGATCACCTTCTCGAGGCTCGTGGTCTTCATCGCGAGCAGCGAGCCCAAGCGGCTCGGCATCGCCTTGAAGAACCAGATGTGCACGATCGGCGCGGCGAGCTCGATGTGGCCCATCCGCTTGCGACGCACGCGGCTGTGCGTGACCTTCACGCCACAGCGGTCGCAGATCATGCCCTTGTACTTCATGCCGCGGTACTTGCCGCAGGCGCACTCCCAGTCCTTCTCCGGCCCGAAGATCCGCTCGCAGAACAGGCCGTCCTTCTCGGGGCGGTAGGTCCGGTAGTTGATTGTCTCGGGCTTCTTGACCTCGCCGAACGACCAGCTGCGGATGTCGTGAGGCCGCGCGAGGCTGATCTTCACCGACGCGTAGTCGTTGATGCGGTCGTAGTTTGAGGTTTCGAGCAAGCTCATCGTGCACTCCTGTGGGAATTGTCCTCACGCAAAGACGCGAAGGCGCAAAGGGTGTTTTGCATCGGTCTCACGCTTGTCCCTTTGCGCCTTCGCGCCTTTGCGTGAGACCCCTTGGCCGGCTGGTCAAACCGTCCGCTTCTCGAGTTGCATATTCAGACCCAGGCCGCGGATCTCGTTGGTGAGCACGTCGAAGCTCGCCGGCGTGCCGGCCTCGAGCGTGTTCTCGCCCTTGACCATCGACTCGTAGATCTTCGTGCGGCCCTCGACGTCGTCCGACTTCACCGTGAGCAGCTCCTGCAGGATGTAGGCGGCGCCGTACGCCTCCAGGGCCCACACTTCCATCTCGCCGAAACGCTGACCGCCGAAACGAGCCTTGCCGCCCAGCGGCTGCTGCGTGATCAGCGAGTAAGGCCCCGTGCTGCGGGCGTGCACCTTGTCGTCGACCAAGTGGTGCAGCTTCAGCATGTAGATGTAACCAACGGTGGTCTCCTGCTCGAACGGCTCGCCGGTGCGGCCGTCGTTCAGGCGCGGCTTGCCGTGCCGCGGCAGGCCGGCCTCTTCGAGCGCGTCGTTGATCTCCTCTTCGCTGGCGCCGTCGAACACCGGGGTGATCGCCCGGAACCCGAGGTGGGCGCCCGCCCAGCCGAGGTGCGTCTCGAGGATCTGCCCCACGTTCATGCGGCTCGGAACGCCCAACGGGTTGAGCATGATCTGAACCGGCGTGCCGTCCGGCAGGAACGGCATGTCTTCCTTGGGCATGATCTTCGAGATCACACCCTTGTTGCCGTGGCGGCCGGCCATCTTGTCGCCCACCGCGATCACGCGCTTCGTGGCGATGTAAACCTTGACCATCTGCAGCACGCCGCTGCGGAGCTCGTCGCCCCGCTTCATGCTGTTGATCGTGCGATCGCGGGAGTCGATCGCCTCTTCCACGGCCGGCCAGAGCTGCTTGTAAAGCTTCTCGATCTCCTTCTGCCGCTCGGGGCTGCGGATGTCGAGGCGCTCGAGGCGGAAGTTGGACGCCTGCTCGGCGACGAACTTGGGGTCCTGGTCGTGGACCAGGCTGTTCCCGTCGTCGTCGGTGAGCTTCTTCTTGAGCGCTCCCTCGACGGCGGTCACCAGCTCGGTGAACGCCTTGGCGATCGTCTCGGCGCCCTCGGCTTCGGCGTTCTTGAGCGTGCGCTCGAACTCCTTGCGTTCCTCCTCGGTGAGGCTCATGCGACGCGAGAACTTCTGCGTGTCGATGACGATCCCCTCGACGCCCGACGGGGCCTCGAGCGAGTCGTTCTTCACGTCTTCACCCGCACGGCCGAAGATGGCGTGCAGCAGCTTCTCTTCCGGCGTGAGCTCGGTCTTGCTCTTGGGCGAGACCTTGCCGACCAGGATGTCGCCCGGGCGGACGAACGTTCCGACGCGGACGATGCCCCCCTCGTCGAGGTTGCGGAGCATCTTCTCGCTGACGTTCGGGATGTCGCGAGTGAACTCCTCGCGGCCGAGCTTCGTCTCGCGGATCTCGACGTCGTACTCCTCGATGTGGATCGAGGTGTAGGTGTCTTTGTGGACCAGCTCTTCGCTGAGGATGATCGCGTCCTCGAAGTTGTAGCCCTCGAACGACATGAACGCGACGAGCACGTTGCGGCCCAAGGCCAAGTCGCCCTGCCAGGTGGCGGCGCCGTCGGCGATGACCTGGCCCTTCTCGACCTTGTCGCCCGGTTTGACGATCGGCTTCTGGTTCTGGCAGGTCCGCTCGTTGAGGCCCACGAACTTGCGGAGGTGGTGCACCTCGGGGCCGATCTCGATGCGGGTGGCGTCGACGTAGGTGATCGTGCCCTTGTGCCCGGCGCGGACCAGCATGCCCGAGTGCCGCGCGACCTCACGCTCCAGGCCGGTGCCGACGATCGGCGGCTCGGCCACCAGCAGGGGCACCGCCTGACGCTGCATGTTGGATCCCATGAGCGCGCGGTTGGCGTCGTCGTGCTCGAGGAACGGGATCAGGCCGGCCGACACGCCGATCATCTGGCTCGGCGCCACGTCGATGTACTCGATCTTGTCGACCGGCACCAAGCTGAAGTCGGCCATGAAGCGGGCAACGAGCGTGTCGCCCGTTATCTTGCCCTTCTCCACCGGGGCGTCGGCCGAGGCGACGTACGCCTCGTGCTCTTCGTCGGCCCGCAGCCACACGACCTCGTCGAGCAGCTTGCCCTTCTGGACCTTGCGGTAGGGCGTCACGAGGAAACCGTAATCGTCCACCGCCGCGTACATCGCGAGGCTCGAGATCAGGCCGATGTTCGTGCCTTCCGGCGTCTCGATCGGGCAGATGCGGCCGTAGTGCGAGATGTGAACGTCACGCACCTCGAAGCCGGCCCGCTTGCGGTTGAGGCCGCCCGGGCCGAGGGCCGAGAGCCGACGCTCGTGCGTGAGCATCGACAGCGGGTTCGTCTGGTCGACGACCTGCGAGAGCTCGCCGCGACCGAAGAAGTACTCGATCGCCGCCGAGATGCTCTTCGGGTTGATCAGGCTGCGCGGGGTCATGTCTTCCGCGTCTTTGAGGTTCATCCGCTCTTGCACGGTGCGGCGGAGCTTGAGGAAGCCCTTGCGGAGCTCGTCGTTGGCGAGCTCGTCGATCGTGCGCAGGCGCCGGTTGCCGAGGTGGTCGATGTCGTCCACGTAGGCTTCGCCCGTGCCCGAGGCGAGCTCGAGGATGTACTTCGCCGCCGCGATCAGGTCCTCCGACCGCAGGATCATCTCCTCCTCGGGCACGTCGAGGTTGAGCTTGCGGTTGATGCGGAACCGACCCACGCGGCCGAGCCGGTAGCGGTTCGCGTCGAAGAACTTCTCGTTGAACAGCGTGCGGGCCTTCTCCAGCTGCGGCGGGTTGCCCGGACGCAGCCGCTGGTAGATCCGCAGCAGGGCCTCTTCGTGGCTGCTGGTGACGTCGTCGGCCATCGCGTTGAGCAGGTGAGCGCTCGGCGGCGGGTCCATCACCTCGATCACCTTCACGCCCGACGAGCAGATCACCTCGGCCGTATTCTTCGTGATCCGCTGGGAGCACTCGACGATGATCTCGCCCGCGCGGTCGCTGCCGACCGGGAACACGATGTCGTCGACCGCCACCTTGCCCTCGATCTTCGCGACGCTGCGGCCGTCGACGATCTTCTGCTTGGTCACGTCGTAGAAGGCGCGGAGGATGTTCGCATCGAGCCCGAACTCGGGGCCCATCGCCCGCAGCAGCGTGACGATCGAGAACTTGCCGCTCTGGTCGATGCGGACCGTGATGCTGTCCTTCTTCGTCGTGTTGATCTCGATCCAGCTGCCCCGCTCGGGGATCACCCGGCAGCTGAAGACCTTGCGGTCGCCGGCCTCGATCTCGGAGACGAAGTCGATGCCCGGCGAGCGGTGCAACTGGCTCACCACCACGCGCTCGGCGCCGTTGATGATGAACTCGCCGCCGCCCATCATGATCGGCAGGTCGCCCAGGTAGACCTCTTCCTCGATCGGCTCCTCGCGGTCGAGCCGCAGCCAGATCCGCAGCGGGCGGCCGTACGTCAGGCGCAGCTGGCGGCACTCGTCCGGCTCGTAGCGCGGCTTGCCGAGCTCGTAGCGGACGTAGCTGAGCGAGATCGACTTGTCGTAGCTCTCGATCGGGAAGATCTCACGCAAGACCGACTCGAGGCCCTGCTCCGGATCCCGTTTGCCCGAGGGGCCCGGGTCGCTTTGCAGGAACCGCGCGTAGCTGACGGTCTGGATCGACGTCAGATCGGGGATCTCGTGATGGACACGCTCGCTCCCGTAGAGACGGACATCGGGAACGTGCAAGCGGCGTTGAGCGGTGACGGCCATGGTTCTGCCTACTCCGTTTTAAATACGGGCGCGTTTTTACGGGCGCGGGAACGCGTCGGGCACGCGCCCAGCTTGGGCGCGCACAGGGGCGGCGCGGCGCGAGTTCCCAGCGGGGAACGCGACCGGGCCCGCCGCCGGAGCGCTCGGGGCGCACCGGGGGCGGGCCGGCGTGCGCCGGCGATGAAGGGCGTATGGAAAGCTCTGAGGCAATCTCATCCAGCGATCCGGGAAGAAGCGTGGGCGCTCGCCGTCGCGCTCGCCAGGCCGTGCGGGCGGCCTGGCGGTGCGAGCGGCTCGACAACGTACGATCGCTACTTGATCGAGACGCTGGCGCCGGCTCCTTCGAGATCGGCCTTGACCTTCTCGGCCTCTTCCTTCGAGACGCCTTCCTTGACCTTGGTCGGAGCGCCCTCGACGGCCTCCTTGGCTTCCTTCAGGCCGAGGCCCGTGGCGGTGCGGACGACCTTGATCACGGCGATCTTGTTGTCGCCGAAGCCATCGAGCACCACGTCGAATTCGGTCTGCTCTTCGGCAGCGGCGGCGCCACCACCGTCAGCCGGACCGGCCATCACGACCGCGCCGCCACCGGCGGCGGGCTCGATGCCGTGGACTTCCTTCAGGTAGTCGCTCAGCTCCTTGGCCTCTTTGAGCGTGAGACCAACAATCTTGTCGCCCATCTCCTTCGTCACGTCGGAGAATTCCATTACGGCTTCGTCGCTCATCTTTGTCACCCTTTCTAACGATGGGGCCGCTCTAGTTCGGCCGGCGAGCCCCGTGCTTGCTTTGGTTACCGCCGGACCGCACCGGCGGGAAATCTCTCGTAGCGGGTCGGGCAAACGCTGCTAAGGCTGCGCCACGACCGCTTTGTTTTTGACGTCTCTTTGATCGAGTCGCGTCGCGTCTCGGTCTGGGTCTGGGTCTGGTCTCTGAATCTGGTATCTGGGTCGCGTGTCGATGCTTCTCGCGTTCCGAAGGAGGGTTACTCCTCGTCGCCTTCGGACTTCTGCTTGACCTGGCTGGCGAGCTGCTTGGCCGGGCCCAACAGCTGGGCGCTGAGCGTCATGGCCGGACCCATCACTTGGCCCATCAGCGTGCTGAGCATCTCGGTGCGGGTCGGCCACTTGCTCACGGCCTTGACCTCGTCGGCCGAGAGCTTGGCGCCGTCGAGCACCCCGCCGCTCGCCTTGAACTCCTCGTACTCCTTGTCATCGGCGAGGGCCGTGACTTCCTTGGCCAGGTCGACGATGTCCTCGCCGCCCCAGACCACGGCCATCGCTCCGTCCGTTCCCTCGAAAGCGGGCGCCAGCGACGTCCCCTCCGAGGCCCGGCGGGCCAGGCTGTTCTTGACGACCATCACGTGGATCGACTTCTCACGCAACCGCTTGCGGAGCGCGACGCAGTCGTTGGCCTCGACGCGGGCCATCTCGACCGTGATCGCTTCCTCGACGCCGTCCCAGCGGCGTTTGAGGTCGTCGATCATCAGCTGTTTGACTTGCTTGCTCATGACAAAACCGTTTGATGAAAACGTTTAGGTGGATGGGAGCCCGACTCCGGGCGGAGGCGCGGGTCAGACGGCGAGCTGAACGCTCGGGCTCATCGTCGCCGAGATGTAGGCGCCCTTCACGTAAACGCCCTTCACGGCGTTGGGCTTCATGGCGAGGATCTTGTCGACAAACGCTTGGATGTTGCCCGCCAGCTTGTCGGCGTCGAAGCTCAGCTTGCCGACGATGGCCTGCACGTTGCCGCCCTTGTCGTTGCGAAACTCCACCTTGCCCGCCTTGTACTCGGCCACCGTGGTCGCGGCGTCCGGCGTCACCGTGCCGGCGCGGGGCGAGGGCATCAGGCCGCGGGGGCCAAGCACCCGGCCCAACGGGCCAACGGTCTTCATCATGTCGGGCGTGGCGATGCAGACGTCGAAGTCGGTCCAGCCGCCCATGATCTTCTTGGCGAGCTCGTCGTCGCCCACGTGGTCGGCGCCGGCCTCTTCGGCCGCCTTGGCCTGGTCGCCCTTGGCGAACACCACGATCCGCTGCTGCTTGCCGATGCCGTGCGGCAACACGAGCGAGCCGCGGACGATCTGGTCGGCCTGGGTGTGGTCGACGCCCAGCCGGATGGCGACCTCGACCGATTGGTCGAACTTCGTGCCGTCGTACTTCTTGAGCTTCTCAACCGCCTGGCCGAGCGGCAGGGGGTCTTTAGAGGTTTTCTTCTCGAGCTCGCGGTAGCGTTTTGATTGCTTTGGCATTGCTGCTTCGCCCTCGGTTAAACGGGTAGGGGAAGTGTGGTCCAAACCGCCGGGGCCCTGACTCTCAGGGTCACTCCGGCGTCCCACCTTCGTGCTTTCTAAATAGCCCCCGGCCACTCGACCGGGTTGATGATTTAACGCAGCGTTATTTAGCCCCCCATCAATGACGGGGGCTAACTGCTGTCTTTAACCCTCGACCGTCAGGCCCATGCTGCGGGCGGTGCCGGCGATCATCCGCGAGGCGTGCTCGACATCGCGGGCGTTCAGGTCGTTCATCTTGGTCGTGGCGATCTCGGCCAGCTGGGCTTCGCTAACCGTGCCGACCTTGGTCTTGTTCGGGACGCCCGAGCCCTTGGCGATGCCGGCCGCCTTCTTCAGCAGAACCGCCGCCGGGGGGCTCTTGCAGACGAACTCAAACGAGCGGTCGTTGTAAACGCTCACCTCGACCGGGATCATCATCCCGTTCGCCTCGCGCGTGGCGTCGTTGAACGCCTGCACGAACTGACCGAGGTTGATGCCGTGCTTGCCGAGCGCGGTGCCGACAGGCGGGGCGGGGGTGGCCTGTCCGCCAGGGATCTGGAACTTCGCCATCCCTACAAGTTGCTTCGCCATGACCGTTTACGCGTTGTTGGGTGTTGTTGGGTGATTTGTCTCGAGCGAGGCCCGCGCCACGAAGGGGGGCCTCGATGGGGGCTCCGTGCCTGGGGGCGGGAGCCTCTGACCGGACAGCTAGGAAAGGCGTTATTAAAGGGTCTCGACTTGCCAGTACTCGAGTTCGACGGGGGTGCTGCGGCCGAAGATGCTGATCATCACCGTGACCTTGCCGCTCTGCGGGTCGATCGAGTCGACGTCGCCCTCGAAGTTCTCAAAGTTGCCGTCCTTGACCTTCACCTTGTCGCCAACCGCGAACTTGATGTTCAGCTTCGGCGTGTCTTCGGTCTCTTCTTCCTCCTGGTGGAGGATCATCGCGATCTCGTGCGGCTGCATCGGCGCCGGCTTGCCCGAGGCGCCGGTAAAGTCGCCGATCCCCGCCGTCTCGCGGATCGCGAACCAGGTGTCGTCGTTCACGTGCATCTGCACGGCGATGTAGCCGGGCCAGATCTTCCGTTCGACGATCTTCTTCTTGCCGTTCTTGAACTCGGTCACCTTTTCGGTCGGCACGATGATCTCGCCGAACAGGTGGTCGATGCCCTCGATCGCGACCTTGCGTTTCAGGGCGACGGCGCTGGTGCGCTCGCGGTTGCTCTGGACTTTGAGGATGTACCAGTCGTGGCGGATCTCCTCTTCGTCGTCGTCGTCCATCTCGATGGGACCGGCGGGCGCCACGGCGGGCGGCTCCTCGTCGATCTCCATCGCCTCTTCGGCGGCGTTGAGGTCCTCGAGTTCCTGGGCCGTGAGGCCCGGGACCGACGACGGCGAATCGGTCGATGAAACGTCCGTCAGGTCGCCTTCCGACTCACCCTGATCGGCAGCCGACTCCTCGGCCTCCGCTTGCTCGGTGGCGGGGGCCTGAGCGGCTTGCTGATCGGCGGGAGCGTCGCCCTCGGCGCGAGACGCATCGCCCTCGGGGGCCGGCGCCGCTGGGGCGTCGGTCTCGAGCTTCTCATCTTTGGCGACTTCTTCGCTCAACGTCTCACTCAACGCCGTCTGACGACTGGCTCTCGGGGAAATGGCTCTCGGGAAAACGTCTCTTCAGGGAATCGATTCAGGGGATAGCCTGTCCGCGGCCCCCAGACGCCCTCTAACCGAGAAGGGCGCCGAACACAGATTTCCAAATCAGGTCGTAAGCAAACAGCAACGCGGCCAACAGGAAAATGACCAGGATGACGACAACCGACGCCCTGATCAGCTTGCCCTGCGAGGGCCACGCCACCTTGTTCATCTCCGCCTCGACGGAGATTAAAAAATCAGCAAACTGCGGCAGGTGGACCAACCGGAACGACGCCCAAAAGCCAAGCGCCAAAACGGCGAGCGGCGTGGCGATCGCCATGCCGGCCGAGGCGCCTTGCCCCTCGAGCCAACCACGCAGGCTCCACACGCCACAGGCGACCAGCACCATCAGAGCGTACATCGTTACCTGCCGGGCGTAGCGCCCTTGGGTCCGCTTGTACAAACCGAAGTTAAACAGCTCTTGGAGGTACGCAGCCACTCGTTGGCGCCTTTTCTCGAAGCTTTATCTCAAACCGCGATAGCCCGCCGCGAGGCGGGAGCCGCTGCCCCGCGCAGGTCTGCCTGCGAGGATCGCGACATGAAGCAGGGGCGGTGGGACTCGAACTCACAACCCCCGGTTTTGGAGACCGGTGCTCTGCCAATTGAGCTACGCCCCTATGCGACCCGCAGAGGGTTGAGCGGGGGAAAGGAGGTCGCCTCGCTTTCCCCCACCCTACTTGCTCTGCAGATCTACTCGATCTTGTCTCTCTACTCGATGATCTTCGTCACAACGCCCGAACCGACCGTCTTGCCACCCTCGCGGATGGCGAAGCGGGCCCCGTCGTCCAGGGCGATCGGCTTGGAGAGCTCGACGCTCAGCTTGGCGTTGTCGCCCGGCATGCACATCTCGGCGCCACCGGCCAAGTTGGCCGCACCCGTGACGTCGGTCGTGCGGAAGTAAAACTGCGGGCGGTAGCCGCTGAAGAACGGCGTGTGACGGCCGCCCTCTTCCTTGCTGAGGATGTAAACCTCGGCCTCGAACTTGGTGTGCGGCGTGATCGAGCCCGGCTTGGCCAGACACTGGCCACGCTGGATGTCCTCACGCTTGACGCCGCGGAGCAGGCAGCCGACGTTCTCGCCGGCGTGGCCCTCGTCCATCGTCTTGTTGAACGCCTCGACGCCGGTGCAGGTCGTCTTCTCGGGGGCCTCGCTCAGGCCGACGATCTCGACCTCGTCGCCCACCTTGATCACGCCCCGCTCGATGCGGCCCGTGGCCACGGTGCCACGACCCTCGATCGAGAAGACGTCCTCGATCGCCATCAAGAACGGCTTGTCGTTCTCGCGGACCGGCTCGGGGATATAGGTATCGATCGCCTCGAGCAGCTCATCGATGCACTTCTGCGCCTCGGGGTCCGAGGGGTTCTCGATGGCGGCCTTCGAGTTGCCGCGGATCAGCGGCACGTCGTCGCCTGGGAAGTCGTTGGCGGTGAGCAGCTCACGCACTTCGAGCTCAACGAGCTCGAGCAGCTCCTCGTCGTCGACCAGGTCGCACTTGTTGAGGTAGACCACGATCTTCGGCACGCCGACCTGACGGGCGAGCAGGATGTGCTCGCGGGTCTGCGGCATCGGGCCGTCCGGGGCCGACACGACCAGGATCGCGCCGTCCATCTGGGCGGCGCCGGTGATCATGTTCTTGATAAAGTCGGCGTGGCCCGGGCAGTCGATGTGGGCGTAGTGCCGGTTCTCGCTCTCGTACTCGACGTGAGCCGCGGCGATCGTGACGGTCTTCGTCGCGTCGCGGACGGTGCCGCCCTTGGCGATGTCGGCGTACGACTTCGCCTTGGCGAGGCCCTTGGCGGCCTGCACCGCCACGATGGCGCCGGTGGTCGTGGTCTTGCCGTGGTCGATGTGACCGATGGTCCCAACGTTCACGTGCGGCTTCGTACGCTCGAAGGTGTCCTTGGCCATTTTTCTCCCTAACTAAGTAGCAGTTTGGCTGGAGTAATTGTTCGTGTTAGCAAAAACCTGGACGGCCGCGTCCGCGTATCCGTTGGTCTGTTTCGCTTCGCTGTTCTTCGCTTCGTTGCTCTTCGCTTCGCTGTCGATCCGTTTCGGCTAGCAGCCGCTGACGGCTACGCTCCGCATCCCTTCCGCAGCCTGCGCCGCGCCGCTTCCTTGCCCGATCCTTCGCCCCGCCGCCTGAGCGGAAGAAGCACTCGCCGCCTCGCCATCCTATCGAGAGCTGCTGACGAGACTTGAACTCGTGACCTCATCCTTACCAAGGATGTGCTCTACCAACTGAGCTACAGCAGCAAAGGGGGCTGTTGGCTATTAGCCGCCTGCCATTGGCTGGTTACTTAACTCGACTCTCCCTTTGTCGCCAACAAGCTGACGGCCAACGGCCTCTTACTCAAAGCGGGTGAAGGGAATCGAACCCTCGTCTTCAGCTTGGAAGGCTGTGGCTCTACCATTGAGCTACACCCGCAACTCGAATCCGAAATCGGGAATCCGGAACGCGGAATCGCCTCGACACTGACCCTCTAAATCCCGCTAACCGACTCCCGCAATCGCTCTAGTGGTGGGTGCAGGATTCGAACCTGCGAAGGCATAGCCATCTGATTTACAGTCAGACCCGTTTGACCGCTTCGGTAACCCACCGTTGCCGGCAAGCCAGTTTAGGTAGACCACCGCGTGGCGCCGTCGCTCTGGCGGGCCCTCGCAAGGACCAAACAGGCCACCGCTAAGTAGACCCGCTGCGCCTGGCGGCGTCACCCCGTAAGGCCCGCTCCCACTTGGCTCGTCGCTCTTGACTCGAATCAGCCTTCTTAAAATCAGCTAGCGGAGGGACTTGAACCCACAACCTGCTGATTACAAATCAGCTGCTCTGCCAATTGAGCTACGCTAGCCCAACTCCCGCAAACTCTTGCGAATCGCCTAACATAGCGGGCCCCCCAAGGGCTCGCAAGGGCGGGCGGGCACGGTTCTCGGCCTTTTTCGGCGGCGAACGCTAGCGTTTGGCGTTTTTCTAGCCTTCGGACTCGCCACCCCGCCGGATAATGACGCCAGCTCTCCGTGATTAGTTCGGCGCGGCGTCGGCACTCCGTGGGGAACTCTAGGAATCGCCACGCAGCGTACGTGAGATCACGAATAATCGGCGGCCAACGACCGATTTTGTCCTTTATCTCACCCACCAGCGGCGACGTTGCGGGTCTGAGCTATTCCCGCACGCTCGAAATTGGTATTCCTGCCGCCCCCCACCTAACAAGGCCCTCCCCGCAGGCGCCCCGCCCCCCCATCCCCCCAGGAGTTTGAGCGCCGTGACGCGACTCTCCTCCCTGCTGCTGGCCCTAGCCGCTCTGTTTTTGCTCTCCCCCTTCGCCTGGGGCCAGGAGATCATCTCCCAAACCGCGCCTGGTCAGGAAACGATCACCCTCGAACGCGGGCGAGTCGCCCCGGTCCTCGACAAGGTGGGCTGGGTGCTTGGCCTGCCCAACAAGCTGCTGCTGTGGGACCGCCGAGCCGACAACCATGAGATTTCGGCCGAAACCGAGCAACGGGTCGTCGAATACCTGGCCGAGAACGACTTGGAAGGGGTCAAAGTGCGGGTCAACCAGTACGACCCCCTGGGAGAATGGCGGCGTCTGCGAGAGAACGACCGGATCGGCGCCGGCTGGCGCTACACCGTCGGCAGCCTCTACACGCTCGGCTACACGCTGCTGCCGGGCCGGCTCTTGGGGGGCGACTCCTACAACCCCTACACCGACACGGTGAACATTTACTCCGACATCCCCGCCATCGCGGTCGAGCAAGCCGCCTACGCCAAGGACGTGCACAGCCGCGAGCGGCCGGGGGGCTACGCCGCCCTGCAAAGCCTGCCGCTGGTCGCCCTGACGCACGAGAACCAGACTAAGCAGGATGTCTTCGAGCATTTCGACCAACACGGCGACCCCGCCGAACGGGCCGAGGCGCGGCGGGTGCTCTACCCGCAGCTCGGGGTCGAAGTAGGTGGCCAGATTGGCACGCTGGTGCCGCAAGGCATGGCGCTGATGCAGCTGGCCGGGGCGGCGGTCGGCCATGTGGCGGGCCAAAAGGAAGCGGAGCGTGTTTCCCAAAGCGCCGTCGCGGAAGGACATACTGCCAAACCGAGCGTCCCGGTCGCCGCTCACCCCGCAGGGGCGTGGAACGGCTACTGAGCCGCCCGCCGCTTAACGCCCCCGTCGGGCGCCCCCATTCAGGCGATTCATTCGATCGCGGCCACGGCCCGCTCGTAGACGTCCGCGATCTCCGCTTCGGCGAGCACGGTGATGTCCAGATCGCGAAGCAGCCCCTCTTTGAGGCCGTAGATCCAGCCGTGCACCGCGAGCTCCTGGCCGGCGGCCCAGGCGTCGCGGACGATCGTCGTCTGGCAGACGTTCATGACCTGTTCGATGACGTTGAGCTCGCACAGCCGGTCGTGGGCCGCAGGGCCGGCCGCGTCGACCAGCTTGCGGTGCCTCTGCTTCACGTCGCGGATGTGGCAGAGCCAGTTGTCGATCAGGCCGATCCGCTGGTCGTGGAGCGCCGCCCCCACGCCGCCGCAGCCGTAGTGGCCGCAGACGATGATGTGCTCGACCTTGAGCGCGTCGACGGCGTACTGCATCACCGACAGGCAGTTGAAGTCGGTCTGCACCACTACGTTGGCGATGTTGCGGTGAACGAACATCTCGCCCGGCATCAAGCCAACGAGCTGCGTGGCGGGCACGCGGCTGTCGGAGCAGCCGATCCACAGGCAGCTGGGCGACTGCTGGTCCGCCAGCTTGTCGAAAAACTCGGGGTCCTGTGCGCGGATCCCCTCGGCCCAAGTCCGGTTGCTCTCGAAGAGGTGGCTGAGTTTGCGCATGGGGAGCGATTAACCTTTAGCGGTTAGCGAACCACCTGGACCCCACGCGACCCCCCGTGCGACTCAAAGCCCACGCGGGAGAATACCGAGGTCCAGGGCGAAGATGAACGCCATGAATCCCAAGAGGAACAGCATGCCGGCGCCGGTGAGGGTGGTGACCACCTTCTCGCCGGCGGGTCGGCCGCGGAGGCCCTCCCAGGCGAGGAACACCATGTGCCCGCCGTCGAGCACCGGGATCGGCAGGAAGTTGAGCACCGCCAGGTTGGCGCTGAGCATCGTGAGGAACAGCAGCAACGCGCCGGGGCCCTCGAAGGCCGAGGCCCCCGCCACCTTGGCGATCGTGATCGGACCGCCCAGGGCGGTGACCGGTACCTGCGTGCCGATCTTGCTCAGGAAGCGGTAAACGCTCGTCAGGGCGCTCCAGGTCGACTCGCCCGCCATGCTGACCTGCTCGCCCAGGTCCTGGGCGCGGCGGATCTCCTTGAGCGGCTCGATGCCGATGCCGCGGGTCTCGACAAACGCGTCGCCCAGGGCCCGCACGCCGAGCGTGACCGGGTGCTTTTTGCCGTCGCGAAGCACCTCAAAATCGGCCCGAAAATCGGACGACTTGTCCTGCACGCTCAAGAGCACGCTCGGCCAGGCGGGCGACTCGTCGGTGAGCGGGATCGGCTTCATGCCGGCCGGGGCCCCGTCCGCCTTGTCGGTCGAGTGGTACGCGACCGACACGATCCGGTCGCCCGGCTTCAGGTCGACCGCGGCGGCCGGGCTGTCGGCGATCACCGCCTGCACCTCGGCGATGAGCGGGCAGGCGACGCCGAGCGACGTGAGCGCCAGCGGCGCGTTGTCCGTGAACGAGCGTTCCGGCCAGGTCGGCGCGCGGGGGGCGACCGAGAGCACGATCGGCTCCTCAGCGCCGGCGCGTTCGATGGCGAGCGTGACCGTCTCGCCCGCGGCGGCCAGGGCCGCCAGGCGGTCGTCGAGCGTCACGGGATCGTAGGCCTCGGCGCCGTCTTCGCCAGCGCCGATCGCCACGCCGTTGACCGAAAGCAGCCGGTCGCCCGCCTCGAGGCCAGCCTCGGCGGCCGGCGAACCGGCCTGCACGGCTTGCACCGGGCCGAGCGTGGCGACCACGCCGAAACGCTCCATCGGGTTCGGCCCCACGGTGACCGACACGCGTTCGCCGCCCGTGGCGGCGCTATCGCCAGCCTTCTTTTTGGCTCCGCGGAGCAGCGTGTAGGTGACGTCTTGCGACTTGTGGCGCTCGAGCACTGAGATTAGGTCGGCGTAATTGGTGACCGGCTCGCCGTTCGCCTCGACGATCAGGTCGCCCGGCTGGAACGACCCCTCGGGGGCCGCCGATGCCGGGCTGTGGGGCACCGTCGGGTTCTCGGCCGAGACCCGCGGCGTGACGGGCGTGCTGATGCCGACACGCGGCAGGGCATCCGACTGGTCGGGGTGCAGCACGATCGTCTCGGTCGTCTCCGTGCCGTAGCGTTTGACAACGCACTCGACGCCGGCGTCGAGGTCGCCGAGCATGACTTGGCTGATGAACTGCTCAAAAGTGGGGTTCTCGATGCCGTCGGCCCGCACGATGCGGTCGCCGGTCCTGAGTCCGGCGCTCCAGGCCGGCCCGCCGGGCGTCGTGCTCGCCACGACGGTGGGGGCCTTCGGCACGCCGAGACCGTAGGCGAAGAACGCGAAGACGAACGCGAAGATGATGTTCATCACCACGCCGGCCGAGATGATGGCCATCCGCTGCGGCACGCTCTTGGCCATGTAGTGGCGGCGGTTGATCCAGTAGGTCTCGCCCCCCGGACCGGTGACCTCCACGGCCTCCGGGTCGTCGGCGTTGCTCTTGGAGAGCTCGAGCATCTCTTCGACGCTGGCCACGGTGTCGTCCTGGCCGTACATCTTCACGTAGCCGCCCAGCGGCAGCACGCCGATGCCGTACTCGGTCTCGCCGATCTTCTTCTTCCAGAGGGCGCGGGGGAGGCGGATCGGGCCGATCTTGATCGGCGGATCGAAGCCGACGTAAAAGCGGTCGCAGCGCACCCCGCACCACTTGGCCACGGCGAAGTGGCCCAGCTCGTGGACAAAGATCACGGCGCCCAAGCCCAAAACGACCTGCAAGATCACCAGCAGGTAGTGACCCCACGAGGAGGCGGCGAGCAGCAACGCATCAATCATCGGCGGCGACGCAACGGCGTCGGCGATCAGGCACATGCCCAAGTTTGAACCTCCTGGCGGGCCCAGCGGTCGAGCTCTACGAGCCGCTCGAGCGT
This sequence comes from Pseudobythopirellula maris, assembly GCF_007859945.1. Lineage (GTDB taxonomy): Bacteria > Planctomycetota > Planctomycetia > Pirellulales > Lacipirellulaceae > Pseudobythopirellula > Pseudobythopirellula maris. The sequence goes on from NZ_SJPQ01000002.1 coordinate 66,843, forward strand.
GGGGTCGGAATCGAAAGTGTGCGACTCGAGAATGCTGCGGCAGGCCGGCACGATCTCGGTGAAGTGCAGGTCACCCTCGAGAAAAGCTTCTACGGCGGATTCGTTGGCGGCGTTCAGCACGGCGCCGCTCGTGCCCCCCGCCTCGGCGCACTCGAAGCCTAACTTCAAGGCGGGGAAGCGGTCGAGGTCGGCCGGCTCGAACTCGAACCGGTGCGTCTGTGTCCAGTCGAGCCGCTCGGCCGGGCCGCTGCGGCGATGCGGGTATTCCAGGGCGTGCTGGATCGGCAGCCGCATGTCGGGCGGGCCGAGCTGGGCCATCACCGAGCCGTCGACGTACTCCACCATCGAGTGGACCACCGATTGGGGGTGGATCACGACCTCGATCTTGTCGGCGGGCAAATCGAACAGCCAGTGGGCCTCAATGATTTCGAGCGCCTTGTTCATCATCGTCGCCGAGTCGATCGTGATCTTCGGGCCCATGTTCCAGGTGGGATGGGCCAAGGCCTCGTCGACGGTGACCTGCGTCAGCGATTCAGCCGACCAAGTGCGAAACGGCCCGCCGCTGGCGGTGAGCACCACCCGCTCGACCTCGTCACGCCCGCCACAACGCATCGCCTGGAAGATCGCGCTGTGCTCGCTGTCGACTGGTAGCAAACGGGCGACGCCGCCGCCGAGCAGCTCGTCGTGGCCCTTGCAGGCCGCCGCACCGAGCGCCTGGCGGACCAACGGCCCGGCCATGACCAGCGTCTCTTTGTTCGCCAGGGCGACGGTCTTCTTGGCCCCGATCGCCGCGAGGGTGCTCGCCAGGCCCGTGCTGCCGACGATCGCCGCCAGCACCACGTCGACTCCCGCGTCGGCCGCCACCTTTTCTAGGCCCTTAGGGCCTTTGAGCAATTCCGTGCCCGCCGGCAGCTGGCTCCAATCGTGCCGGCCGGCGGCCGCGGCGTCGGTCGCCACGACCCAACGCGGCTTCAGGCGGATCGCCTGCTCGACGAGGCGGTCGAAATTGCGGTGCCCCGAGAGGGCGACCGCCTGCAAACGCCCATCGCTCGCCTCGATCACGCTCAGGGCGTTGCGGCCGATGCTGCCCGTGGCGCCGAGCACCGCCACACGGCGCGGCGATTCGGTCGGCTTCGAGCCGTCCGTGGCGCCGTTCGAGGGCCCGGCGGTGCTGCTAGCGTTGGGCATTTTTCGGTTCGCCGGCTGACCGTGGTGAGGAAGCGGGGTAGGCTTTGGCGTGGCCGCAATACGGCAGTCGCCGAACATCGCTGGTCGGACAGGCCTGTGGAAGGCAGGGGCCTTCGGATGTCACGGGCCTGGGAGCATCTCGGGCCATGCGGAATACAGGGCCGTAACGTGGGCTTTCGGCTTGCGGGTCGGGGTGACTCGACGCGGAACGTCGCTGGCGCGGCTGTGCGGCGCCGCGACGCCCGATTGCGACGGTTGTGCCACTAAAGCGAGACAAAGGTCTTGCGAGACGCGGCCAGCCTCAAGCCTCCCGCCACTGACTGACAGGGCCAGTGGAACCAGGCCATTGGCGGAACGGGGAATGACGCTAAACAATGGTAAGCATTAAGGTTGGGGCAAGCTAAGCGATTCTAGGGGGGTCCCCCGGGCCGTACAAGGCTTTGGCCTCCGCGGCTCGCAAACGCTTGGTTTCCGAAAGCTTACCTCGAACTCGACCCGCCGGCGGTGCGTTAGACAAGCTTAGGAGCAACTTCCCCCCCGCGCCGATTGCGGCGTCGTAAGCTTTTCACTCCCCGTGCGGCCCCTCCCACCTCTGCCGAACCTCCGCCAATCGAATCGACTCGTCTGCGAGCAACCCCCCTTCAGTGAGCGACATGGAAACGAGCCCCGAAGAACAGGAAAAGAAGCCCGCCAGCGAGAAGAAGCCTCCCCAACAAGGCGGCAACTTCGTCTGGTACCTGCTCGGCCTGGGCCTCGTGCTCTTGCTCTTGGTCACGCTCCTGGGCGGGACCGCCGAGACCAAGATCACCCCGCCTGATTTCAAGAAGCTCGTCGAGGCGAGCGACCCGCAAGACCCGGAGAAGTCGGGCTCGATCGAGATCGTCGACCGCTCGACCACGCCGCCGCGCAAGCTGCGGCTCTCGAACCTCACCGACATCGTCGTCGACGAGACGAACGTCACCGGCCGGGTCGACCGCCAGGTGCTGCCCGCCGAGGGGTCGCAGGCCGCAACGCTCGAGAGCCTCACGCCGCCGTCGGAGAACGTCAGGTTCCGCGTGTCGCGCAACTTCAACGGCCCCCAGATCGAGCCCCTGCTCGAAGAGAGCCACCTGCCCTACGACAACGCCGCTGAGCGCAACCCGGCGATGGACTGGGTGCCGACGCTCGTGATGATGATCGCCTTCGGAGCGCTCTTGTTCCTGATGCTGCGACGGATGGGGGGCGCCGGCTCGCCGATGGCCTTCGGCCGCAGCAAGGCCAAGCTCCACGCCCAAGAAGACCTCGACATCACGTTCGACGACGTGGCCGGCATCGAGGAGGCGGTCGACGAGCTCCGTGAGGTGGTCGACTTCCTGAAGAACCCGGAGCGCTACCAGCGTCTGGGCGGCCGCATACCCAAGGGGGTGCTGCTGGTGGGCCCCCCCGGCACGGGCAAGACTTTGCTGTCGAAGGCCGTGGCCGGTGAGGCCGAGGTGCCGTTCTTTAGCTTGAGCGGTTCGGACTTTGTCGAGATGTTCGTCGGCGTCGGCGCCGCTCGGGTGCGTGACATGTTCCAACAGGCCGAGCAGCGGGCCCCCTGCATCGTGTTCATCGACGAGCTCGACGCGCTGGGCAAGACCCGCGGCGGCGGCGCCATGGGCAGCCACGACGAACGCGAGCAAACGCTCAACGCGCTGCTCGTGGAGATGGACGGCTTCGGCACGAACAGCGGCATCATCGTGATGGCCGCCACCAACCGCCCCGAGACGCTCGACCCCGCGCTGATGCGACCGGGCCGCTTCGACCGCCACGTGCTGGTCGACCGCCCCGACGTCTCGGGCCGCGAGGAGATCCTCGAGGTCCACCTGCAGAAGATCAAGGTCGACGGCGACGTCGACGTCAAGTCGCTCGCCGCGATCACCAGCGGCTTCGTCGGCGCCGACCTGGCCAACATGGTCAACGAGGCCGCCCTGCTGGCCGCCCGCAACGGCAAGGAACTCGTCGGCAACGAGGAGTTCTACGAGGCGGTCGAGCGCGCCAGCATCGGCCTGGAGAAGAAGAGCCGCATCATCCTCGACGACGAGAAGCAGCGGCTCGCCTACCACGAGGCGGGCCACGCGCTCGTCGCCTACTCGCTGCCCAACACCGACCCCGTGCACAAGGTCTCGATCATCCCCCGCGGCCTCAGCGCGCTGGGCTACATGCAGCAGCGGCCCGAGCACGACCGCTACATGATGACCCGCGCCCAGCTCGAGAGCCGCATCCAGGTGATGCTCGGCGGCACGCTCGCCGAGGAGCTGATCCTCGACGACGTCGGCACCGGCGCCAGCAACGACCTGGAACGCGCCACCGAAGTGGCCCGCGGCATGGTGATGGACTACGGCATGAGCCGCCTCGGCCGGGTGAACTACCGCGAGAACAACCGCAGCTTCATCCCCGGCTCCGAGGGGGGCGGCATGCAGCACCACAGCGAGCAGACGGCGCGTGAGATCGACCTGGAGGTCAAGCGGATCATCGACGAAAACCTCGAGAAGACCCGCCGCATCCTGGCCGCCCGCCGCCCGGCGCTCGAGGCGATCACCGCCGCGCTGCTGGAGCACGAGGTGATCGACGCCGAGCACCTGACCAAGCTGATCGACGAGAGCTCGCCCAACCCGCGTTTGGCGCCCGGCACCGACGTGGAGCGTAAGCCGGCGACCCCCGCAGCGGACGCGCCGCCCAAGAGCGAGGGCGAAGCGGCGGAGAGTTGAGACGCTGCGGTCTTAGTCGCGCGTGGCGCTTTCCGACGACCGTAGGTCGTCGGCTGTAGCCCCATGCAACACAGCGCCATTCGTTCGGCAGTAGCCAACGACCTACGGTCGTCGGACAGCGCCACGCAACGCGTCCCTTCGCGCTGAGTCGAAAACGCCGAGTCGAAAACGCCGAGTCGATAGCGCTGACTCTTTCACGCAAAGTCGATCGCGATCAATCGACCGCGATCACCGCCGCCGCCGCTTGGCCGGTCACGGTGTGGTTGAGCGCCAGGATCGCGCCGCTCTCGGCGGGGCGGTGCTCGGCCGACACACTCACCGGGCACTCTGGGTCGGCGGTCGCGAAGTTGAGCGTGGCCGGCGTGACGCCCTGGTTTCTGGCGATCAGCGCCGCCGCCAGCTCCACCGCGCCGCAACCCGCCCCGGTGCGTCCGAAGAAACTCGTCGGCGCCGTGACCGGCGCGTCGCCCACTCGGGCGCGGATCGCCTGGGCCTCGGCGGCGTCTTCGTCCAGGCGGCTGGCGCCGTGCGCTTTGACCATGGCGAGGTCTTCGCCCTTGAGGCCAGCTCTTTCCATGGCGGCGGCGATGGCAGCCGCGATCGCCTTGCCGGGCGGCTTGCGACCGGCGGTCGTGGCCTCGTAGCGGTTGGCGACCGCCGCCACGCGTCCGAGCACCTTCGCCTGCCGCCTGGCGGCGTGGCGGGCGCTCTCGAGCACGAAGAACGCGGCGCCCTCGCCGCAGACCGAGCCGTCGCGCGTCGCGTCGAACGGCCTGCTGGCGGCGGCCGGGTCGTCTCCCTTCAGGGTGAGCCCCGCGCCGCTGCGCCACGACAGGTCGGTCAGGTCGAGCCGGCTGCCCGAGCCGCCGGCGAGCATCACGTCGGCGCCGCCGCGGCGGATCACGTCGGCCGCCTCGCCAAGGGCGAGCAGGCTCGAGACGTCGCCGTGGGCGATCGTGTTCGTGGGGCCGCGGGCGTCTTGGCGGATGCCGACGTGGCAGGCGGTCATGTTCGGCAGGTACTTCAGCAGCCAGAGCGGGTACATCTCGCCGAGGCCCTCTTTGCCCCAGCGTTCGAAGTCGAACGCGTGGCCCGCCATGCTCGCCCGGAACGGGGCGGCCAGCTCCTCGCAATCGCAGTAAAGCATGCCGGCGCCGGCCACCACGCCCTGACGCTCAGGGTCGATCTGGCCCTCCTCGATGCCGGCCGACTCGCGCGCCAGTTCGGCCGCCGCGTAGCCGATCTGGATCTCGCGGGCCATCACCTTGAGGCTCTTGCGCGGCTTGACGTGCTCCTTGGGGTTGAAGTCGTCGATCAAGCCGCCGAACGGGGCGATCCAGCCCGCCTCGGCCAGTTCGGGGATATTCCGCACGCCGCTGCGCCGCGACTCGAGCGACTCCCACACCGCCGCCGCGCCGACGCCGATCGGCGAGACGATTCCGAGGCCGGTGATGAGCACGTCTTGGTCGGACATAAATCGCTGGTCGAAGAGCCGCTTGGAGTGGGTTTGTGGGTAGCCGTGATGCGCGTCGCCGCGAACAATTCATCGCATCGCGCCCGGCCGCCGAGCGGATCGAGCTTGAGCGCGCACCGCGACGGTTCTTAAACTCGGTAATCCTGGAAGACTGGTGCAGGGGCGCCGCGAGATTGCCGACTTTAACGAATATCGAGCCGTCTGACGACAAGCCCCCCGATCGCCGATCAACCCCCGCTCTGTGAGCCGGGCCGCCCCGCGGCGCCCCTACGATGAACCGAATAGCCGAAGCCAAGCCGCCGAAACCCGCCGCCGGGGTCGCCCCGTCAGCGCCGCACGGCGATTTTTCGCTCGCCCAGGCCCGGTCGATCGTTGGCGAATACTTCCGCCCCAACCCGTGGGTTTATTGGACCGACTTCCTGCTGAGCTGGGCCGTGGCGATGTTCGCCTTCAAGGCGGTGCAGTTCACATCGATCGGCTGGCCGGCGCGCATCGGGTGTTTTTTCCTCTCGTCGCTCTTGATCTACCGCTGCGGGCTGTTCATCCACGAGCTGATGCACATCCCCGAGAAGGAGTTCAAAGCGTTCCGCTTCGTCTGGAACCTGTTGGCCGGCATCCCGTTCTTGATCCCGACGTTCGTCTACCAGACGCACGTCGATCACCACCGCCGCAAGCATTACGGCACGGAGCACGACGGCGAGTACCTGCCGCTCTCGCACCGCTCGCCGTGGCACATCGTCGCCTACCTGGCGCAGAGCTTCGTGATCCCGATCCTGGCGATCGTGCGGTTCGGCGTGCTAACACCGCTCACGTGGTTCAACACGCCGCTCAGAGACTGGGTCCACCGGCACGCGTCGAGCATGATCATCGACCCGATGTACCTCCGCCCGCTGCCGACCAAAAAGGCTCTGCGAGCGATCCGCTGGCAGGAGCTCGGCTGCTTCTTGTTCATCTGCGTGATGGGCTTCGGCTCGTGGCGCGGGCTGCACGGCGCCGGCAACCTCGGCCCCTACTTCCTGCCGCAGGCGTACCTGACGGGCGTGTTCGTCGTCACCGTGAACGCGTTGCGCACGCTCGGCGCCCACCGCTGGCTGAACGACTCGGACAAAAAGGACGAGGCGCAGATGACGTTCGTCGAGCAGATGCTCGACTCGGTGAATTACCCCACGGCCGGCTCGCTGGCGCCGGTGTGGGCGCCGATGGGCCTGAGATTCCACGCCCTGCACCACATCTTCCCCTCGATGCCTTACCACGCGCTGGCCAAAGCGCACAAACGCCTGATGCGCGACCTGCCGAGCGACTCGCCCTACCGGCAGACGAACAGCGACAGTTTGCTCGCCGAGTTGGGGGAGCTGTGGCGGCGGGCGGCGGCTTCGCAGAAAGGGTAGAAATCCCAATGACCAAGCCCCAATGACCAATGGGCTTTGATTCAAGCCGTTATTGGTCATTGGGGCTTGGTCATTCACCCTCACAGCTCTTTGTCATAAATCCGCCAAGTCTTGTAGCGCCTCGCCCCGCCCTTCTCGATCGTCTTGCGGCTCAGGTCGTTGGTCTCCAGCACCCACGAAAACTCGCACGCCGTCACGCCGTGGTCCAAGGCCGGCTTGGTCATGCTGCGGGCCAGGCAGACGCCCACCCCCCAGTTCTGGTACTCCGGCAGCACGTTCGTGCTCACCAGCCGGATCCGCTTGATGCCGCGCTTGTTCATCAGCAGCCGGGCGAACCCGAACGGGAACAGCCGGCCGTCGATCTGCTTGATGCGTGTGTTGTAATCCAACAGGCCGAACATCACGCCGACCGGCTTGCCGTCGACCTCGGCGATGCGCGCCAGCTCGGGCACGATCATGTACTTCAGCTCGGCCGCCATGTGCAGCACCTCGCTGCGCGACATCGGCACGTAGCCCCACGTGGCCGAGAGCGCTTGGTTGTAGATATCGAGGAACATCTCGACCTCTTGGCGGAACTTGCCCCGCTTCATGCCGCGCACCGACACGCCGAACCGTTCTTGGACCTGCTCGTCGATGTTCTTCATCTTCTCGTCGCGTTTGAGCCTGCCGAGCATGCCCTTCTCGCCCCAGTAGCCGTACAGGTCTTGTGCTTTCTCGAAGCCGTAGGCGTCGTGCAGCGGGCCGTAGTACTGCGGGTTGTGGGTGAGCATGAAGAACGGCGGCGTGTCGAAGCCGTCGACCAGCAGGCCCATCTCGTAGTTGATGCAGGGGTCCGTGGGGCCACGCAGCGCCGTCATGCCGCGGTCGCGGTGCCAGTCGGCGGCGGCGTCGAACAGCGCGCCGCTCACGGCTTGGTCGTCGACCGATTCGAAGAACCCGTAGAAGCCGCGCTTCTCTTTGTTCCAGTCGTTGTGCGCTTGGTTGTCGACCGCCAAGATGCGCCCGACCGCCTCGCCGCCACGGACCGCAAGAAAGGCTTGCGACTCGGCGGCGTCGTAGAACGGGTGGTGGGCAAAGCCACACAGCCGCTTCTGCTGGTCTCTGAGGGGCGGAACCCAATTCGGGTCATGCGCGTTGAGCTTCCAGGGGAGCGTGAGGAAGCGTTTCTGGTCCGCTTTGGAGGAGACAGGAAGAATCTCGACGCCGGCCATGGCTGTATTTCTCGCGGGGGGACAATCCTTGTGCCCCGAGAGTTTACCGTGGCGCCACGCGACAGACCAACGGCGGTTGTAGGAGCGATCAGCTGTCAGCGATCAGCCAAAGACCAGTTCGAGCTTGCATCCTTCTTTAGCTGACTGCTGAAAGCCGATCGCTGACAGCTTTCTTCAAACGCCGAGCGACTTCGCCGTGCAGTGCCACAGCAGCTCGCCGGCGCCCTTCTCCACGGGGCCTGCCGCAAATTCGACCGCCGCGACCGAGCCCTTGGCGAAGCTCACCACGCCCACCGGCGAGCCGACCAGCCAGGCCACCAGCGCCTCGACATCGGGGTTGTGGCCGACCCAGCAGAGGTCGCCCGCCGATTCGTGCTCGGCGGTCCACGCCATCAGCTGCGGCAGATCGACGCCGCAGCCGAGGGCCTCGATCTTGTCGAACTCGGGCGCTTTGGGCGTGCGTTCGGCGATGATCGTCGCGGTCTGCACGCAGCGGGTGTAGGGGCTCGTGGCTAGGCGGTCCGGCGTGAAACCACGCTGCTCGACGAGCGCGTCGACCGTGCGGAAGTAGCGCTCGATGCCGTCGGGCGTCAGCTCGCGCAGCGTGTCGTCCGAGCAGCCGGGGTCGCCGAAGTTACCGGCCCACGCGTGGCGGGCGACGTAGAGGATCATGGCGGTGCGTTCGCTAGGTGGTTGGCGGCGGATGCGTCGCGGGGCGGCGGAGAGGTGAACCCGTGGGGGCGTCGGGCTATCTTAACGGATCCCGCCGCGCACGCCTGCATCGGTTGCGCCCCGCCCTAGAAACCGCCGAGCCGCACGAATGCCCGAGCCCCCGCTGATCGAACTGCAAGGCGTCGGCTTCCGCCGCGCGGGCGCCGACATCCTGGCGGGGGTCAACTGGCGCCTGCAGCGCAGCCGGCACACCGCGGTGCTCGGCCCCAACGGCGCCGGCAAGACCACGCTGCTGCGTCTCGCCTGCGGCTACGCCTGGCCCACCGCCGGACGGGTGCTGCGGCTGGGGCGCGAGCTGGTCGACCTGCGCGCGCTGCGCCGTCAGATCGGCTGGATCGCCAGCGACTTGGCTGCCCAAGTCCCGCCACGCGACTCGGGCCTCGAGACGGTCGTCAGCGGACGTTACGGCCAGGTCGGCCTTCGCCGCCATCTCAAGCCCGCACCGACCGAAGCGGACTTCGCCGACGCCCGCAAGGAACTCGCCGCGCTCCGCTGCGACGCCCTGACTGACAAGCCGTTCGGCGTCATGTCGCACGGCGAGCGGCAGCAGGTGCTGATCGCCCGCGCCCGGATGGCGGCGCCCCTGTTGCTGGTGCTCGACGAGCCGTGCGCAGGCATGGACCCGGGCGTCCGCGAGCGGTTCCTCGCTTGGCTCGAAGAGCGTCTGGCCGTCGGGGCGGGCCCGACGGTGGTGCTCGTCACGCACCACGTTGAAGAGATCACGCCGTCGATCGCCCGCACGGTGGTCGTCTCCGGCGGCCGCCTGACACACGACGGGCCAACGAGCGAGGTCGTCACCGCCGAAACGATCAACGAGGTTTACGGCACCAAGGTGCGACGGCTCGAACGCGAGGCGGGCCGCTGCTGGGCGATATGGTAGCGGCGAGTGAGAACCAATGACTAGTGCGAATCGCACAGATGCGTAGCGTGTGTGGCGGTGCGATTCGGCGTCGCAAAGGCGAAAACGACGCTACGGCTACCAGTAGTGCGCTCTGAGCGGTCATGAACAATCGCGTTTAGGCGAGCCGCAAGCGTCAGCGCCCGGAGCAGTTTGCAGCGCAGAAGACTCCGGGCGCTAACGCTTGCGGCTCGCCATTTATCGTAGAAGTCATATCTATCGATTCCGCCACAACACACGGTCCTCGACACGCAGCTCACGCTGCCGAGCGGCGATGTCGGCCTTGAACCGCTTGGCGTCGACCGGGTAGCCGGCCGTGGGGCGCAGATCGGGCACGCGCTCGGCCCACCACGCGTTGAGCGCCGCCATCGAGAGCTCGCGGAGCAGCTTGGCGGTCATCGACGCGAGCGCCACCGGCATGTGCGACTCGCCCTTCGACCGGAAGGCGAAACCGATTCGCCCCGCGCGGTAGCGGCTCTCGGGACGCGACTCGTGCAGGATCTCGATCTCCCGTTCGGGGAAATGGTGCTCCAACAGTTCGGCGTAGCGGTTGCGGCCGCCGTGCTTGTCGAGCGTCGCGGCGATCGGCTCGTCGTCGTCCGGCAGGCCGTCGATCACCGACCGCAGCAGAGCGAGCGTGGTGTGCGACAGCGCCGCCCCCTTGCCGCCGTGCCGCTCGCAAAGCTCGTTGAACTCCTCCGGAAACACCAGCCGCGCCCGAACCACCGGCGCCCCGACCGAGCCCGCCCGGCAAGCCTCGCCCAGCCGCCGACAGCAGTCGGCGGTCTCCTCACAGGAGGAATCGATCGGCAACGAGGCGTCGTAAGCCGCGTCCCAAGGGCAGTCGCGCCGGCGCCCGTCGCCGTCGGCGCCGAGCCGGTCGAGCAACTCGGTCCAGCAGCGGGGCGTGTCGGCCAGCGCCCCCAGCACGGCCCGCTCGAGCTGCCGCAGGCCGCCGCCCGGCTTGTAGAGCCGCTTCGAGTCGGCGATCGCGATGCGGCCGTCGCCGGGTTCGCGGGCGATGGCGCCGTCGAGCGCGTCGTACAGATTGGCGTCTGGGCTCGGCGCGCGCCACGCCGTCGCCCCCACCGCCAGGGGCCCCAGGTTGGGCCCGTAACCCGCTTCGTCAACTCCGATGATCCACGCCATAACGTGGATTGTAGCGGCGCAGGAGCGGCTAGCCGAGCGTCGATCGCAGCAAGCGTTCCACGCGGGCCTAGACCGCGGCGAGTGTTTTGTCGAGCGACGAGACGACTTGCTCGTAAACCGTCACCGTTCCGCAGTTCTTCAGAGTGTCGCGGTGGCAGTGGAGCCTCTCGATCGTCGTCTCGCTCAGCCGGCGACCCTGCCGGAGTAAGACGGCGCCGTTGTCGCCGATCACGTCGTGCGAGAGGACCATGCCCTCCTCCAGTCTGTTGAGCGCGACCTCGATCGGCCGCTGCACGGCCAGCGTGGGCCAGTTCTCGATCACGGCTTCTTCGAGGTCGATCGACATCGACGGGATCCGCTGCTTGATGTGTTGCAGCCCCTGCTGAGCGGTCACCCCCTGGCGGGCCTGGGCGTCAACGTGCGTGGCCAACCTGAGCAGAGTGGCGCCCGTGCTCACTACCTGATCTTTGCTGGCGTCGCGGTGGCCGTAGATCGCGCCCTGGGCGCTCGGCTGCATGCCAATCATGCGGGCCACGAGCTCCAAACGAGGGATGCGGGCGATGACGTTCTCGCCCGCCGACGCCGCCCTCGCGTACAGCTCGCACGACTCCACGCCGCCATGCTCCTTGCGGTGGAACCCGTCGCGGTCCTCTTCGCTCATCAGCGCAAAGCCGATCATCGAGAGCTTGGCCGCGAGCTTGTACTCCCAGCGGTCGTCGATGCCGAGGGCGGCTCGCAGATCGGCGACGACCTTCTCGACCTCCGCCGAGCGGCTGAACACGTCGGGGTGGGCGATGCTGATCATGTCGGTGAGCACTCCCACGGCGCCGCAGAACGTGCGGTGCAGCAGCTCCTTCTCGGCGGTGATCAACGCGTGCTGTTTCAGACTGGCGTCGACCGTCATGCGCAGCATGTCGCTCGTGCACGGCTTGTTGAGGAACCGAAACACCTGCCCCTCGTTCACGGCGCGAGCGACGGTCTCCTGGTCTTGATTGCCGGTCAGCATGACGTAAACCGTGTCGGGCGCAACCTCACGGGCGGCCAGCACGAACTCGACCCCGTTCATCCCCGGCATGCGCATGTCGGTGATGATCACGGGGAAGGGGCCGACCTCGGCGATAGCGGCCAGCGCGTCGGCGCCCGACTCGGCGGTGGTGATGTCGTACTCCATTCCGAGCCGGCGCTCGATCCCGTTGAGCAGGCTGCGCTCGTCGTCGACGAACATGATCTTTTCAGGCATTGAGGTCTCTCTTAAGAATCAGATGAGGATGACTGGCGCGGGTGGTAGATCGGATGTTTCGTCGGGGAGCGCGTCGAGCGGCGCGACCGGCTTGCTCGACAACTCGGCTGCCGGGTCTTTCTCTTCAAGCTTGTCCGCGTCCATCAGGTCGGGGTGCTCGCCGAGGGGCAACTCCACGGTGAAGCAGGTCCCGGCGCCCGGCTCGCTGCTCAGGTCGATGCGGCCCTGGTGGTGGTTCACCACCACGTTGTAAGAAATCGCGAGGCCTTGGCCGGTCCCTTTGCCCACTTCCTTGGTCGTGTAGAAGGGGTCGAAGATGCGGCGGCGCACCACCTCGTCCATGCCGCAGCCGTCGTCTTGGACGTCGATCTGCACCCAGTCGCCGGAGCGACGGGTCCGTACGACCATCTTTCCCAATTCGCCGCTGTCGCCGTTCTTGTCGACGATCGCGTCGGCCGCGTTGACCAGCAGGTTGACGAGCACCTGGTTGATCTCGTTCGTGAAGGCGGGGACCTCCGGCAAGTCGTCGGCGAGGAAAAGCTCCAATTCGGCGGCGTACTTCCAGCGGTTCTTGCACAGCAACGCCGTGGTGCGGACCGCCTCGTTGATGTCGGTCGGCGTCATCTCCTGCGTGCCGGGATGCGACATCTGCTTCATCGCTCGCACGATCTCGATCACGCGCCGGACCCCCTCGAGGCTCTCCTCGATCGCGTGCGGGATCTGCTCGCGGATGTAGTCGTAGCGGCAGCGCTCGCAGGCCGCCTTGACCGCGCTGATCCGCTGCTGCCACGAGAGCGGGTTGTCGCGGTTCTCGAGCTGGTCGTGGTAGACGTCGACCACCTCGAAGAGCCGGGCCGAGCAGTCGCTGAGGAACTCGATGTTGTCGCTCATGTACTGCATGGGCGTGTTGATCTCGTGGGCCACGCCGGCGGAGAGTTGGCCGATCGCCTCGAGCTTCTGGGCCTCGCCCAACTGGTCCTCCAACGCGTTGCTTCTCTGAACCCACTCCTCGAGTTCTTGGGTGCGATTCAAGAGCTCACGGGTGCGCTGCTCGACCTCCTCTTCCACGGTCGCCTTGGCCCGCTCGAGCTCGGCTTGTGCCTCCGCGCGATCGCGGAGCTCACGGGTGTTCGTCTTGCAGCCCCACAGCAAGAAGACGCCCTCGAAGACGACCCAGCCGATGTGCTCCAGCGCCCGCCAGGGGGCGGCGACCACCACGCCAAAGATGCTCTCCGGCCAGAAGATTGCGCGCAGCACGTGATCGGCAGCCACGATAAGCATAGCGGGCACGATCACCCGCCAGTCGCGGTAGAACGACAGGAACGCGAGCGAGCCGAAGATGTGGAAGTGAGACTCGATCCGCCCGCCGGTCAAATGGATCAGCAACGTCGAGTAGCCCACCTGGGCCGTGGCCACCACCAACCGCGTGGCGAGCGTGCCCGGGCGCAGCGAGACGCAGATGATCGGAGCGATCGTTAGCGCGCCGCCCACCAGCAACGCCGCCCACAAATGGACGTGCGGGTACGACGTGTCGCCCACCCACGTGTGCGGCGAGACGGCGAGCGTCACCCCGACGGCGAAAACCCATTGCACAACGAACAGCACCACAAAAGCGCGATCCGTCTGGCGGTGGATACTGTCGAGACGCTCGGCAAAGAGCTGTTTGGTCCGCGATTTGAGTTCGGTTCTTGACATGGGTCGAATGGATCAGGCTGAATAAAGGCCGCCGTCGGGCGAGCCGTGGCTCAATGTGGCCTGTGGGTCAGTACGGCTCGTGCGGCGAGGTCGCCAATGGGCAGCCGAAGACCGCACTCCGCGTCCGGTCGGCCTGACCGCCGCGGAGGATCGACAGGATCGCGTCGGAGCCTAGGTTGTCGCCGTGGTGACCGCGTGAAACCGTCACGCCGCCGGCAAAGAGCAGCTGGTTCCGCTCGTCGACCAGCCGCACCGCGCCTGAGGTTCGCATCGAAAGGCCGCGGGCCATTAGCGCCCCGGGGTCGGGAACGACCCGCGTGTGAGGCAACGCCCTGGCGGATCGCAACGTGAAGCTGTCGTCCCACGCGGCGTCGCCGCCGGGCGGACGGTACGCCAGCACGGTGCAATCGAGCCGGCCCGCGCTGCGCGCCACGAGCCGCTCGAGCTCGCCAACCGAGGCCCGCGTGCAGGGGCAGCGGGGGTGGACCGCCATGATCAGCTGGAGCCGCGCGCAGCGTCCGCCGTCGTCAAGAAACGCCAACCGCTCGGCGGGAAACACGGCGGGCAACTCGGCTCGTGGAGCGGGCGTGTTGCTGTACACGGCCAACGCCGCAAACGCCGTCGCGACCGCCACGAACCACCCGCTTAGCGCCGCCAGGAACCCAACGCCAAGACGGCCGGGCCGGTCGGCCTCATCGCTTGATATGTCCGCCATGTGTTTCGCCTCAGGATTGCGCAGATCGCTTGTCTGCGCAAACCTAAGACGAACCATCAACCCGGCGGGCGGGGCGCGGCTAGGATGCGGCAATCCGACCACGCCGCCCAGTCCCACCCACCCCATCACACGCGTCAGACAGCGGCGCGCCGCCTGCGCCGCGCGTAGAAACCACACCCACGGCGGACGAGCCGCGGCTCAATCGAAGAGCAGCAACCCGTAGGCGTCGGGCGAGCGGCTCTCGGCCGCGGCGCCGGTCCAGGCGCGGGGCGCGTGGCCCGGCGCGTGGCGTTCGGCCGACACGGCCCACGCGGCGCGGAGCAACTCCTCCTCGCCGGTCAGCTCGCCGATCGGCGTCGCCGCCTCGACGCGCCACGACGTGTCGTCGCCGCCGGCGGCCACGTACCACTGCGGGTCCCAGTGCGGCGAGCCCCACACGGCGTCGTGCGTCCGGCCGCGCTCGTCGACCGTCAGCTCGAACGCCGTGGTGTAGTCGCGGTCCGTGTCGAGCCGCAGGGTCACCCGGTCGTCGTTGTCGAGGAATTCGTCGCGCGCACGCGGCGCGCCGGCGGCCGCCGGCGCCTGCCGGCCCGGGAGGCGGGGGCATTCGATCGCGAAGTACAGGAAGTCGTTGTCACGGGCGACCCGCAGCCGGCCCGTCGCCGCGTCTTGGGGGTCGCCGAGCGCGATCGTCTCGGCCGCCGCCCAGCACGCCTCGTCAAGCACGCCGTCGAGCAGCGGCCGCTTGGCGGTCGAGCGGCACTGGGCGGTAGGCTTCGCCGGCGGGATCTCCTTCGGCTCGGCGAGCCAACGCTCGGCGTCGGCCGCCCGACGCCAGTCTTCGGCGACCGCCTGCTTGCTCATCAACAGCATCGCCCGCTCCGCCTCGCCGCCGAAGCCGCGGCTGCGCTGCGCGGCGGCCACGGCAAAACGGAGCCGCGGCGCGGCGTGCACCGCCGGGCGGGCCCGCGCCAGGTAGTCGGCCAACGCGGCGGCGCGACCGAGCCGGCCGTCGGCGGCGTCGGTTGGCGACTCGTCGACCGCCTCGAGCCGCGCGGCGTCGGCGCCGCGGTTGGCGAGCGTTTCCCGCGGCCCCCGTGTGTCGCCCTGTTGTTGGGCCATCGTGAGCGACTGGAGGTGGGTGAACTCCGCGCTGCTGTAGTAGCTCACCAGCCAGACCAGCGCGCTCTCGGTCAGCGGCGAGTCGCCGTAGCGTCGCGCCAGCAGGTAGAAGGTGTCGGCCGCCAGGTCGTGGCTGCCGCGTTGGCGGTAGCCGTCGGCCAACTGGTAGAGCAGCTCGGCGCCCCCCTCGGCGTCGAGCCCGCCGGTGAGCGCCATCACCTGGCCCGCCCACGCGGGGTCGGCCTGCGAGCGTTGGAGCAGACCCTCCAGGTGACGCCGTTTCTGGGCGACGCGTCGCAGGCGGTCGAGCTGGCCGTCGGCGGGCGTGGCCAAGGGTCGGCGGGCGTCGCCGCCGGGCGACACCGCGGCCCCGGCCAGCACGTCGCCGCGACGCGCGGCGTGAGGCGGTTGTCCCGCCACGAGCGTCCAGCCGAATTGCGTCTGGGCGCCGCGGTAGTCGGGGCGAATGATCCCCACCGCCGGTCGCGCCCACAGCGCGGGCGACGAGCCGAGCGCGGCGTGGAAGTCGCCCGTGCCGAGCCGCGTCGAGGCGTCGGCTTCGGCCGGGCCGATCCGCAACACGCTGCGCACCCGCCAAGGGGGCAATCCCAGGGCGGCGAGTTCGCGGCGCTGGGTGGGATCGGCGGCGGCGGCCGCCGCCTCTTGGACCGCTTCGACCAACAGGTCGACCGCCCCCGAGGAGTGGGACGACGCCTCCGGGCCGATCTCGGGGATCAGCACCGCCTCGGGACGCCACGCGCGGATCCAGGCGACCAGCGGTTCGATGAGCATCTCACGCGACTTGCCGTCGGTCGCGCGGTCGAGACGAGCGAGCAACTCCTCGGCGGGCAGCACGAGCTCGGTCGGCTCGAGCGGCAGCCGCCAGCCGGTGCTCGCCCCGGCTGCCGCGCAACGCGCCGCCGCCTCGTCGAGCCGGCTGGCCGTGTCGCCGTGGGCGAGCGGCGCGGCCGGGGCAAAGGGCGATGCGACCGTGGTGCGGTAGCCCTCGGCGGCCGCGTTGGCGGCGATCAACTCGACCGGCAACCCAGCGGCCGACGGCGCCACGACGCCGATCGCCGCGCGGCGGCCGGCGCCACGCTGCACGACCCAGGTTTGGCCGCCGTCGCGGGTCGCAAGGATCACGCCCAGCTCGCCGACGGCCCAGCCGCGCTGGTCGTCGACAAAGGTGATCGCGTTGATCGGCGTGGAGACGCCCGTCGGCAAGAGCCGCCAGCTGCGGCCGCCGTCGGGCGAGTGGAGCACCACCGAGCCGGGCGACCCGGCCGCCCACAGCCGCTCGCCCACCGCGTCCAGGGCGCGCCAGTCGAACCAGCGGGCCAACTCGGCGGGCGGGTCGCTCGCGGGCGATCGCCAGTTGCGGCCGGCGTCGCGTGTGGTGCGGACCAGGGCGCCGTCGCCCACCGCCCACGCCGTGGCCGGGCCGGTGATGCGCAAGGCCCGTGCGCCGCGGCTCTCGCCCGGGTCGTGCTGCACGGCCAGCCCCCCGCCGGCGCCGCGGCCTGTGAGGCCGCGCGGGCCGGCCACGAGCGCGGCTTCCGGAGAGAGCGCGTCGAGGGCGCGCCAGTCGCAAGTCTGCTCGGCCGAGAGCGAGGTCCAGCTCTGTCCGCCGTCTTCGGTGCGGAGCGCGCCCGAAGGGTAAACCGGTCCGCCGGCCCCCACGGCCAAGCCGCGGCGGGCGTCGAAGAACTTCACCGCACGCAAACGCGGCAGCGTGTCGCGCGAGACGCGGCGCCAGGTCTCGCCGCCGTCATCGGTGGCGAGCACCACACCCTCGGTCCGTTCGGCGTAAGGGACCGAACGCCCCCCCACGGCCCAGCCGCGCCGCGGGCTGACAAACGAAACGCCACGGAGCGGGCAGTCGGCCGGCGTCGGCTGCCGGCGCCAGTCGGCGCCCGCGTTGCTCGTGGCCCAGACCACGCCGTGGGCGCCCACGGCCCAACCGTGCTGGTCGTCGACAAAGGCCACGTCGTGGAGCGAGGCGTCGTCGGCCAACGCCTCGGCGAGCGGGGTGGCTCCGTTTGCGGGCCGGTGAATCGGTGTCAGGCAGAGCGTCAGCAGAACCGCACAAGCCCCTACGCGTCTGCCCCCCCTTCGCCCTTGCTCAAGTACCGCGGCGGAGGCGGCCCGTCTGCTAGCGGCGTCCCGCGGCCGCCCCGCTTGTGCGGGGCGGGGGGGGTTGTTGGTCGGGTCGGTGTCGTGTGGGGAGATTGGCATCCGTGCCTCGTGGTGTTGCCGCCGCATCCGTCTGCAACGATTCTAACGGCGGGCCCGCTGGGACCCTAGCCGAAACGCCCCGGCGGGCGGCGGAGGGGGCTTTGCTAGCGTCCCCAGGGCCCGCTGCGAGCTACGCTTTGGCGTTCCCCCGCCCCAACGGAATCCCGCACCCGCTGTCACCGGCGTCGCGCTATGACCGAAGACCTGACGCCCTCTCTCGAAACCGTGCTCGCCGAGTCGCAGGAGCTCTACAGCTTGCCCGCCGCCGCCATGGAGGTGCTGCGGCTGATCCGGCGTCCCGAGATCGACGTGATGGCGCTGAAAGAAACGCTCGAACGCGACCCGGCCCTCACCACCAAGATCCTGCGAGTCGTCAACAGCTCGATGTACGGCCTCAGCGGCCAGGTGTCGAATCTCAAGCAGGCGATCGCGCTGCTCGGGATCGGCCCGCTGAAGCTGCTGGTGCTCGGGTTCAGCCTGCCGCCGGCATTGTTCGCCGATCAAACGGCCGATTCGCTGCGGCGTTACTGGACCGAATCGCTCAACCGCGCCACCGCGGCCCGCACGATCGCCGAAGTCTATCGGCTGCAAGGCTCCGACGACGCCTTCGTCGCGGGGTTGCTGCAGGGGATCGGCAAGCTGGCGCTCACCCAACAATTGGGCGAGGCTTACACGTCGCTGACCGCCAAGATCCAATTGTTCCCCGCGACCGGCGGCGACCCACTCCGCGATGTGGAGCACGCGGCCTTCGGGTTCGACAATTACACCCTCACCGCCGCGATGCTCCGCGCGTGGAAGCTGCCGGAGCAATACGCCCGCGCTATCGAGTTGCAGGCCAAGCCGCACACCATCCGCACGCTCCGCGGGGACGATGCTCGCATGCCGCAAATCCTGAGGCTGGCCGACCTGACGGGCAAGCTGGTCGGCGGGCGCCAACTGGCGGTCTTGCCCAGCCTGCTCGAGGAAGGCGCGGAGTACGTTGGCATGTCGCGTCGCGGGCTCAACCGCGTGGTCACCGAACTCCAACCCAAGGTCGATTCGCTCGCCGAGGCGATGCGCGTCGATCTCGAAGAGCACCGCGACTACGAGCAAACGCTGCTCGACGCCCACGCCGAACTCAAGCTCGTAAGCGAGCAAGCCGCCAAGCAACTGATGAGCTTGCCGATCGAGAGCGACCAGCACGACCGCCTGTGCCACGAGTTGCTGAGCGAGGCCAACGAGCTGACCCACTCGATGCGCCAGTTCTTGGCGATGCGTCGCTCGGAGCGATTGAACGTCGCGCGGGGCGACGGCCCCCAAACCGGTCCCCGGCGCCCGCGCTCGGCAAACGCTCGCCTGCCGGGCGAAGAGCGGCTCCGCACCGAGGCGATCCGCGTTTCCACCGAGTGCCGCGCCAGCCGCAGCGAGCTGAGCATCGTGATGTTCAAAGCGCTCGGCGAGACCGACGACGCCGCCGAGGCGCTCCAAAGCGAGTTCGCCGCGAACAGCCCCACCGAAGAGGCGATCTGGACCTCCGGCTCACCGTTGAAGGCCGCCGTCATCCTGCCCCGCGTCGACCGGGCCACGGCGGTCCGCTTTGCCGACGAGGCGGTCGCTTGGTTCGCCGGCTGGGCGCCGCAAGCCGAGCTCAAGGCGGGCGTGGCCACCATCACGGCCGTGCCGAACCGCTTCGAAACGCTCAACCTCATCGAGGCCGCCGAGCGCTGCCTCTCCGCCGCCTGCCACCACGGCAACGCACCGGTGAAGAGCATCGAGGTTTATTGAGGAGGCCCCGCGGCGCCGAGAAGTCGATAGGGGCCAGCGGGCGAATAGGTCGGCGGGCGACTCGCGAGGCCCTTCGGCCTTGCCCCCAGCCCCCTTTCTCCTGATCCCTCTCTCTGTGCTACGATCGCCTGCATGAGCGACCCCACCCAACCGCCGCCCTCCGGCCCGTTGCCCGACCCGCCCGAGCGTGAAATGCCGGGCGCCTCCCCCCTGCCCGGCGCGCCGCCACAGGACGCGGCCCGGCAGGCGTACGCCGACGCCAACGGCCCGCGCGAGCTCCGCTCGTCCGACCTCCGCACACCCGCCGTGCGACGCAAGGTACGGTTGCCGGTTCTGCTCTTCCTGGCCACGGCGTTCAGCACCTTCTGGGTCGGCTCGGCCGACTGGAAGCCGCTCGAGCACATGCAGTCGTGGGGGCAGATCCTCAGCACGTCGCTCGGCAACTGGGAGCAGGGCCTCGCCTACATGGCCGCCGTCTTGGCCATCTTGCTCACCCACGAGATGGGCCACTTCGTGCTCACGCTGCGCCACGGCATCCCGGCCAGCTACCCGCTCTGCATCCCCGTGCCGTTCAACCCAATAGGCACGATGGGCGCCGTGATCGGCATGGACGGCCTGCGCGCCAACCGCAAAGAGATCTTCGACATCGGCGTCGCCGGCCCGTTGGCCGGGCTGGTGGTGGCGATCCCCGTGCTGTGGCTCGGCGTGCGACAGCTCGACCTGTCGGGCGCCCCGCAACCGGGCGAGGTGCAGCTCTACAACCCGGTGATCGTCCGCTGGATGATCGAGTGGCTCCACCCCGAATGGATCGCCCAGAGCCAGTGGATCGGCATCTCGCAGGTGAACCCGCTGTTCATGGCCGGCTGGGTCGGCATGCTGGTGACGGGCCTCAACATGCTGCCGATCAGCCAGCTCGACGGCGGCCACACGATCTACGGCCTGTTCGGCCGCGACGCCCACACGATCGCCCGCTCGTTCGTCGTCGTGGCGATCGTCTACGTGGTGATCAACCTCGAGCAGGCGGCGATGTGGACCCCGATGCTGATCCTCGTGATCCTGATGGGCATCCACCATCCGCCCACGCGCGACGACGAGATCGAGCTCGACGGCGTCCGCTGGACCATCGGCATCGCCAGCCTAGCGATCCCCATCCTCTGCTTCCCGCTCCTGGGGCTCAAGCAGTAGGGCCCGGCGAGCCGTCGGCGTAAGCCGCCGGTCTCTTCGGTGCAAAGCTACCCGTCGCCAGCGCGAAGCAAGAAGTAACCCGTCGCCAGCGCAAACCACTCCGGCGGCTGACGCCGACGGCTCGCCGAATGCTTATTGGTGGGTTACCAGCGTACCCACACGCCCGGCGCCCGCACCGAGCCGCCGCGGCGGCCGTAGTCGACTCTCACGCCCGGCGCTACGACGCGGCCTCGGCGGTAGCGACGCGGGTAGTTGCTCCAGACCCGGCGGCCGTCGTTCAGGGGCCGGGCGTATTGCGGCTGGGGGTAGGGCTGCGAGTAGTAAGCTCCCGCGGACCAGCGCGGCCGGCGGACCCGCTCGCGATCGTCGTAACGGTCTTCGAGCTCTTCACGGCGGTCTTCTTCCCACTCACGGCGGTCCTCGCGGGCCTCTTCGCGGCGTTCCTCGAGCTCCTCGTAATACTCTTCACGGTCCTCACGCAGGTCTTCCAAGTCGTCGCGGTCGAAGCGTTGGGCGAGCGACGGCAGCGTCAGAAGCGACATCGCCACAGCGGCGACGACGGTGAGCGGGCGGGCGAGTCTCATAAGGTGTTCTCCGCGACGAAGGGGATTGGCTTGAGGGATTCCAGCCTAAAGGGCAAAACCCGTTCCGGCGAGCCTGGGGACGATGATTTCACCCGCAATAGGGCCCGCAGGCGGTCCGCCGGCTGCTCCCCAGCCAGTGTAGCTGACCGCTCGGCGACCGGCCTGGGCGCGCCGCGGCATCGATAATATTTGCGATACTCGATGAGGCCTCAATCGCGTCGCGGGCTGCTCCCACGCCGCGGGTCTCCGCCGCCGCGATAGCCAACGTCGTGACGCTGATTGTTCAGGTTCCAGCCGGGGATGTGGGGGTAGCCGGAGCGGTCGTAATGGACCGACACGGCGGGCTGGTCGTAGCCGCGACTCCGCTCGTAGCCACGGACCTCCTCTTCGCTCCAGCCGCGTTGGCCATCGAGCAAGTCGCCGGCGGCCCAGCGGCGGCGGCGTTCCCGCTCGTCGCCCCCCAGGTGGTATTGTGCCGGGACATAAACACTCCACCCGCCCGGCCCCCCGCGGCGGCCGTACCAGCGATCGGCGCCGCGGCGGCTGTCATCTCGGTAGCCGTTGTCTCGGTAGTCGCCGTCCCTGCGATCGTCGTCCCAACGATCGTCGCCCCGGCGGCCGCCTTCCCCAGGCCAGTCGCGCCGATCGCGATCTCCGCCGCGGTCATCGACCGCTTCACGCTGCCCCAGGGCCCAATCGCGCCGCTGCTCTTGGCGGTCGACGCGCTCCTCTCGGCGATCGCCACGGTCGTTGGCGGATCGCGGCGCTGGGCGGTCGAAGCCTCGGTCGTCGCCGCGGTCGCGGCGTTGGGCGGCGGCTGGCAATGCGGCGGCGAGGGCCGTGGTAACGACCAGCAGTTGAACGGTGACGCTGGGCCAAGCGATCGGTTTCATCGGAGCGCCTCCAGTGGGCTTGGGAATCAATGCCTTGCTATCAGAAGGATAGGTTTGCAATCCCCGTTCCAAGGCCCCCGCGGCGGCGGATGGTTCAGAACGCGCCGGTTGTGCCGGCCGCAAGGTCGGCTTGGCGCGAAGAGACGCGTCAGAAGAGTCGCCGGGCGCGCGCGGCGGCCCGCGCGAATGGCGGCGGGGCGACCGGGCCGCTCGTTCAGCCGCCGGCCTGATCCGTGCTTTGCTCGCCCCCTGGCGCCGCCCCGTCCGGCAGCGGCTTCCCGTCCTGCCCCTCCAGTTCCAGCAGCTCGTAGCTGAACGCCCCGAGCAGGGCGCCGCGCTGCGTGGGGTGGCAGACGGCGCAAGACGCCGCCGCGCGGATGGCGCCGAGCATGCGGATGTGCGTCCCCTCGTCGGTCGGCGTTTCGACGACCTCCAGGTCGCTCGACCGGTAGAGCTTGGGGAGCGCTTCGCGCTCGAACGCGTCGAGCCCGCGGGTGGGTACGCCCACGCCGAGTTCCTCCATGTTCGGCAGCTTGTCAGAGACGTAGGCGACCGGCTCGTCGTGCAGCAGCAGGCTCACGAGGTCGAGTTGGAGAAGACGCCAGGAGCCCCGAGCCTCATCCTCATAAGTTGAAGCGTTTCGCGGCACGCCGGGGGGACGGACAAACGCATGCGATGTGAAACCCACTACCCCACCCGTGGAATCGACGTAGCCGATCCGATCGGGATCGAGGAAGTTGGACCGGCTGAAACCGTGCAAATCTCGCAATGCGTCGGTGACGAATGGCGTGGATATGGCCGCCGGCAAGCGATCACCCACAGCGGCAGGCGGCTCGTCCTCCACTCCGAGCAGCGAGCCCTCAAGAAACCGGCCGACGCCAAACCCACTGGCGGCGACAAACCGGCGGTAGGAGTCTTCTTGCAACCGCTTGAGCAGCCCGCTGCGACTTCTCCACCAATACGATTGGTCGTGCTCTTCCTCCAACGCCGTCAAGTCGCCGTCTTGCGCCTTGTTCAGTCCGACCGGAATACCCTGAGCGATCGCCGTATCCGCTTCGGTCGCGACAGCGGCACGCATCAGCTCAGCGATCGACTGGCGCGGGTAGGCCGCACGCAGCGCGTCGACACGCAACGCCCGATTGTAAGCGCCGTGGAGCATCGAGCCGTAGGTGACAAGGAACGCCAAGCCGCACGCAGCGGCGACGACCCGCTGGCGGCCCCTCCACGGCAGCGTGGCGAGCAGGGCGACGAGCGTGAGCGCCGTGTGGTTCAGCGTCGCCGTGGGGATGAACATGATGACCCCGCCGACGGCGACGATCAGAAACAAGAAGGCGCCCACAACGACAAACGCGCCGACCGTCGATCGCTTCCACAGGGCGTAGCCCACCAACACGACCAGCGCGAGCGACGGCACAAGGTTCATCAAGTAGAACTCGCCCAGCCACGAGATTGGCGATAGGGCTACGGCGAGAAACGCGGTGACGACGCTCAAGTCAAAGATCGTGAACCGCACGCGCGGCGGCGAGTCGGGCTCAGAGGGTTGGTTGCTCATCGCGGCATCGCCATAGCGAAGGAAAAGAAAGCAGAGCTCATCCCAAGGCTCCCCACATTCTACCCGCCAGGCGAGCCGGCGACGTAAGTCGCCGGAGTTTCCCGCAGCGTTACGCGGCGCCCAAGCGCTCGTGCATTCGGTATCAAGAGGGGTAATCTCGCCCCACCGACTCCGGCGGCTGACGCCGCCGGCTCGCTCGGCGACTTTTTCTGACGATCATTCGCCAAACGCTTCTCAAACTCTCTTAGGCCGTCTCGTGGCCGCCAGCGCCACGACCGCCAGCAGCAGCGACGACGGCTCGGGAACGCCCACCCCGCCCGGCGCCGCGTATTGGTCGCGCCACACCGTGAAGTCGGCCGCGTCGACAACGCCGTTGGCGTTGCCGTCGGCCAGCAAACCGGAGCCTTGGTCGCCGAAGGCTTGGACCCAGGCGTCGTAGTCGGCCAGGGTGACGTCGCCGTCGCCGTCGTAGTCGCCCGCCCGCAGGGCGTCGGTCTCGATGCGGAAGATCTCGCCGTCGCGGTCGACGATGTAGAGGTTGCCGTCGAGGTCTTCGCCGAAGGCGACCGGTGTGTTGACCGATCCGGCATTGGGCGTGAGGAGCGACTCGACGTTCTGCACCGTGCCGTCGGGGTCCGACGGGTCGAAGGTCCAGAGCTGGCGGGGGTAGCTGTCGCCGAAGAAGTACGTGCCGTCGACCTCGGGGTCGGGGCCGCGGTAGACGTAGCCCCCCACGGTCGAGTTGCCGCCGAACTGGCCGGCGCCGTTCGAGACATAGTCGTAGACCGGGCCGACGTAGTCCAGCGGCTCGGGGCCGCCGACGCTGGGCGTTTGGATGTCGCCCTCACGGAGCCGCCAGCCGTAGTTCTCACCGCCGTCGCTGTCGGCGGCTTGGAAGTTGATCTCTTCGCGGGCGCCCTGGCCGACGTCGCCGATCCACAGGTCGCCCGTGTCGCGGTCGAAGCTGTTGCGCCACGGGTTGCGCAGGCCGTACGCCCAGATCTCCGGCAGGGCGCCGGATGTCCCGAGGAAAGGGTTGGTGGCGGGCACGGCGTAGTTCTCGACCGTGTCGGCGGGGAAGTCGTCGCCGTCGACATCGACCCGCAGCATCTTGCCGAGCCGCTGGTTGAGGCTCTGGGCGCGGTTGTTGGGGTCGTTGCCGCTGCCGCCGTCGCCGGTCGAGATGTAGAGGTAGTCGTCGACCGGGCTGAACCCGAGCCAGCCGCCGTTGTGGTTCGAGAAGTCTTGGTCGAACTCGAGAACCGAGTTGCGTGTGCCGCTGCTCACCACCGTGTCGGTCGCCGGATTGACGACGGTAAAGCGGTCGATGCGTGTGCGGTCGAGACCGGGCCCGGGGTCGCGCGTGTAATTGACGTAGAAGTGCCCGTTGGTTTGGAAGTCGGGGTGGAACGCCAGCCCGAGCAGGCCCTGCTCGCCGCCGGCGTCGTCGACCAATCCGCGGATGTCGAGGAATGTCTGAGGGCTGAGCTGGCCGGTGGTGCGGTCGAACGTGCGGATCGTGCCGCGCTGCTCGACGACGAACAGCCGGTCGGGATCGCCCGGGGCGTGGGTGACGAAAGTCGGCGAGACAAACCCGCTGGCCACGCGGCTGAGGCCGACGACCTCGGCGCGAGCGGCGCAGGCGAGCGCTGCGAGTCCCACGGCGGCCAGCAGCGCACATGATCGGCGCGTCTTCATAAGGTGTCTCTGCTTCTCGGTGTTCCGGGGACGAGAATGGACAAGCCTGCCGCTCCCCGCAGGGATAGGGCTCGCCCGTGGCGGTTAGACTACCGTGGCTTCGGCCAAGGTGTCAAAGAAAACGCTTCCGCACCGCGCATGAAAAAGCCGCGGGCCATGCGGCCCGCGGCTCGTGAGTGGTTGCTGGCGAATCTCGCTGGCGGTCAGTCGACCACTTTGTCGTCGATCCAGCTCATCATCTTGCGGAGCTTCTGGCCGACGAGCTCGACCTCGTGCGTCTTCTCGCGGCGACGGGTCGCCTTGAAGCCGGGGGCGCCCGCCTTGTTCTCGAGCACCCAGTTGCGGGCGAACGTGCCGTTCTGGATCTCGGTGAGGATGCGCTTCATCTCGGCCTTGGTCTCGGGCGTGACGACGCGCGGGCCGGAGGAGTAATCGCCGTACTCGGCGGTGTTGCTGATGCTGTAACGCATGTAATTGAGGCCGCCCTGGTAGAGCAGGTCGACGATCAGCTTCAGCTCGTGCATGCACTCGAAGTAGGCCATCTCGGGCTGGTAGCCCGCCTCGACCAAGGTCTCGAAGCCGGCTTTCACGAGCTCGCTCACGCCGCCGCAGAGCACGGCCTGCTCACCGAACAGGTCGGTCTCGGTCTCTTCGGCAAAGCTGGTGCGGATGACGCCCGCACGGCCGCCGCCGACGCCCGAGGCGTAAGCCAGGCCGATCTGGAAGGTGGCGTCCGAGGCGTCGTCGTTCGTGGCGATCAGGCAGGGCACGCCGCCGCCGGCGACGAACTCGCTGCGGACCAAGTGGCCCGGGCCCTTGGGCGCCACCAGGAGCAGCTCGACACCCTTGGGCGGCTCGATCAGGCCGAAGTGGATGTTGAAGCCGTGCGAGCACATCAGCACGTCGCCCTTGTCGAGGCCCGGCAGCACGTCGGACTTGTAGACGTCGGCCTGGACTTCGTCCGGCAGCAGGATGTTGATGACCTGGGCCTGCTTGGCGGCCTCGGCGGCGGAGACCGGCTCGAAGCCGTGCTCCTTGGCGAGGTCGTAGTTCTTGCCGCCCGGGCGCTGACCGACAACGACGTTCACGCCGCTCTCGCGCAGGTTCTGGGCGTGGGCGTGGCCCTGCGAGCCGTAGCCGATGATCGCCACGGTCTTGCCCGCAAGGGCCTTCATGTCGGCGTCGGCGTCGTAGTAAACCTTGGCGCTCATGGCGAGAGACTCTCCGCGTTGGTAACTCGTTGAATGAAACCCGACCGCCGAGTTGCGGCCGGGATTGAAAGCGTGTCTTCGTGTATCGGGGTGGCGGGGGCGCACCGCGTTAGCGGAACCCCCCCGAGATGTACGAGCCGCCGCCGGTTCGCTGCGGGGGCTTCCGCTTCGCGGTGCGCCCCCGTCACCCGGTGATTGTGCTCCGACTATTGGGCGGCGAGGTGGTCGATCGGCGGGCTCATCCCTTTGACCATCGGCCGGGTGATCGACCGCACCATCGCGATCCGACCGGTACGCACCAACTCCAAGATGCCGAACGGACGCATCAGGTCGATGAACGCCTCGATCTTCTTCTCCTGGCCGGAGAGTTCGATGACCATCTCGGTGGGCGAGACGTCGACCACGCGGCCGCGGAAGATGCTCGTTAGCTCGCGGATCTCCGAGCGAGAGCCCTCGGGGGCCTCGACCTTGATCAGCATCAGGTCGCGCTCGACGTAGTCTTGGGCGCTGATGTCGTCGACCCGCACGACGGTGACGATCTTCTCGAGCTGCTTGCGTACTTGGTCGAGCACGGCCTCGTCGCCCACGATGACAAACGTCATCCGCGACAAGTCGGGAGACTCGGTCTCGCCGACGGCGAGGCTGTCGATGTTGTAGCCGCGCGAGGCGAGCATGCCGGCGACGTGCGCGAGCACGCCGGGCACGTTTTGAACCAGGGCCGAGAGGACGTGTCGCATTGGGTGGGGGCTCTCCTGAATAAAGCGAAACGGCGATTTTAGTCGGGCCCGGGGGGGCTAGCAACCGGCGGCCCGACGGCCAGCCGGCCCGGTCTCGGCGCAAAACGCCCGCCTGGGGCGGTCCGCGGTCGGGCCGGCTCTGACGATCTTCGGGTTTCTGCGGGGCTCCTGGGGACCGAATCGCCCCGCGGGCCCGCTCCCGGGCCCGCTCGGGCTGGGGGTCGGCCTACGCTTGCGTGGGCGTTTTGTTGCCGCGACCCCGCGGCCCGCCTACGATACATTAGCTATCAGCCACCGGCGCTCGCCCGCACGGGCCCCGGACTCAGGGAGACCCCAGCCATGCCTATTCGGTTCGCCTATTTTGCTTCGCTCGCCTTCGTCGCGGCGTTTTTGTCGGCCGATCACGCCGCCGCGCAGGGCGGGGGATACGGCTCCCAATTGACCGAACAACTCCGCACCCAGTCGATCGGCACCGGCTACACCGGGGCTTCACTCAACGCGATTAGCCTGCGGAACGCCCAGGCGCAATCCGCCGCTGTGGGGCTCCAGGGCAGCGGGGTGGTGAGCAGCTCTGTGGGGTCGGGCCCGGGGGTCAGCTCCTTGGGTCCCAGCGCCAAGCCGTTTAGCAGCATCAGCCAGACGCCCACGGTGAGCCCTTATCTGCAGCTGTTCGACGAAGACAACAACGACATCAACGCGGTCCCGTATCTCACCCGCGTGCGGCCCCAGCTCCAGCAGCAGGAAGCCAACCAGTCGTTCCAGCGGCAGACGCAAGCGCTCAACCAGCGTGTGCAGCAGATCTCGGCTCAGCCGGCGTTCAATCCGCAGGGTTCCACGCAGCAGTCGCCCACCGGCCACCCGACCACTTTCGGCTACTACTCGCACTTCTACCCGTCGAAGAACGGGCGGCGATAACACCGGCTGGCTCTGCGTGCACACCGGCCCGCTGCTAGCGGCGCCGCGGCTGCCGAGGCGCCGCCTGACCGCGACTCCCCAAGTTCGGTCGCTCTTGTCCGGGTGAATCTCTGTTGCTAAAAGCCCAGCCGCAGGCGCCGCTTGAACGGCGCTACGGCATGGGGGCCTACTGCATCCGAGATCATTGGTGATGGAAGCGCGACCGATGCGCCACGACCGAATCCGCACATGGGCTGCGCTCGTCGCGTTGTCGTTCGCCACCCCCTCGCTGGCAGTGGAGGCTCCCCAATGGGGGCCCGAGAGGCCGGCTGGCCCACTAAAGGCGGCAAGCAAAGTCGAACGGCTTGCGTTGCTCGACGCCGATCCGGCGTCTCGGGCCGCCCCGACACCGCCCGCACCGCTGTTGATCGATACGCGTTCGCGTCCGATCGAGGCGTCCACGGCCCCGCCAGCCCAAGACGCGCCCGGCCAAGACGGCTTGCTGGCGATCTTGATCCGCAACCCGCGCACCGCCGACGGCGCACCGCCTTTCGCGCTCACCGACGACTACGGCAGGGTCCGTCGCTACGTCGAACCGACCCCCGGAGTCGACCTCGACGCCTCGGTGGGCCAACGGGTGCGGGTGCGTCACGACACGGGGCAGACGTTGCTCGCCTCGCAACTCGAATTGCCGCAGGGGCTCAGGCCGCTCGCCGCCGCGCCGCCGCTAGCGGACGCCCGGCAGCAGGGCGGCCCCCAGTGGCGCGACGCCACGAACCGGCGCCGACGCTCCCCTCGCCCCGGCGCGCCGCGGGGGCTGCTTGTGGCAGCCCAGTACCAGGACTCGTTGCCCGAGGACCTGCCGCCGTTCCGCGGCTCGGGTCCCGAGCCGACGCCCGCGCTCGACCAACCGCTCGACGCCCCCGACACGTCGCCGCTCGGTGGGACCGATGAAGAAGACACCACGCCGATCGTCCTGGAGGATGTGATCGGCGAAGCCTCGCAAGACGACGCTGAAGACGACACGCCGCTCGAGCCCGTGCCGCTCGAAAGCTTGCCCAACGGCGCCGCGGCGTCGGGGCTCCGCCACACCGAGGGACCCGACTGCCCGGCTTGCCGGGCCCATGCGGAAGCCCAGTCGAAGGGCGTGGCGGCTTCTTGCAAGGAGTGCGCCAGCCGCGAGAGCGGCGCCTGCAAGGTCACCTGCTCGCGTTGCGGCGCGTCGACCCGGCCGCTGCTGAGCGGTTGCTGCTTGGGCGACCCGTACCGGGTGAGCGACGAGTTGCTGTGCGAGTGCTCGCCGTGGGATTTTGGCTTTTGGACGCAGCTCGGCTACCACTCGAACAACACCCGCTTCTCGACGACCGACAACGACGCGTTGGCGTTCAACGACCACCCGGACCGCATCAACCTGCACCAGCAATGGTTCTGGCTGGAGCGTGTGGCCGACGCCTCGGACGGGATGATCGACTGGGGCTTCCGCATGGACTTGATGTACGGCGCCGACGCGGCCAGCACGCAGTCGTTCGGCAATCCGGCGGGCAAATGGGACTTCGCCAACGGCTGGGACGAAGGGGGCGGCTACGGCTGGGCCTTGCCGCAGCTCTACGGCGAGCTGGCGTGGGACGACTGGTCGTTGATCGCCGGTCACTTCTACACGCTCGTGGGCTACGAGGTGGTGACCGCGCCGGACAACTTCTTCTACAGCCACGCCTACACGATGTACAACAGCGAGCCGTTCACTCACACCGGACTGCTGGCCACTTACAGCGGCGTGGAGGGGTTGGATATCTACGCCGGCTACACCCTCGGCTGGGACAGCGGCTTCGAGCAATCGAACGACGGCAGCAACTTTATCGGCGGCCTCAGCACGGGCATCGGGCCGGACGTGACGTTCACCTACATCACGACGATCGGCAACTTCGGCGCGCGTTCGGCGGGCGAGAGCGGCTACAGCCACAGCCTTGTGTTCGACATGGTGCTCACGCCCGAGTGGAGCTACGTGCTGCAGAGCGACCTGGTCGGCTACGACGACAACCTGAACGCCGGGTTCAACGACCAGGTGGGCCTGAACCAGTACCTCTTCTACACCGCGAGCGACTGCCTGGCGTACGGCATGCGATTCGAATGGTGGAAAACCGACGGGCTGAGCTTTTACGAAGCGACGGTCGGCATGAATTACCGCCCCCACGCCAACCTCGTCTTCCGCCCCGAGCTGCGGTACGACTGGAGCCCCTCGACCGTTGGTGCGCAGGCCGCCGGGCTGGCCACGGCGGACGACTTCAACCAGTTGACGTTCGGCGTCGACGCGGTGCTGGTCTACTAGCCGCCAACGAATCGTCGGCCACGAGGCGTTGAGCGGCGTGAATAGGCGGTACTTTTTTAGGTGCGACAAGTTTGCTCCGAAAAATATCGTGCGCCTGCCAGAACGTGAGCTAGTCTTCCAATAGAGCCGTTCTGTCTCGATTCGAACCACGCCCGAACAGGCGAGAACCGAACCGCGACAAGCCGGCCGCTCCTCACGAAGACTCCTCCTCGCTCCCCCCCGCCCGATCATCCGGCTCGCCCCCCGAGCCGCGCCGGCCCACGGCCGGAAACGCCTTTTCCCTCGGTGGTTTGCGCCATGTCTATGCCCCTATTGCAACGCCGCCGTGCTGCGAGGATTCGCGACGAACGCGCCGGCACCACGATTGTCGAAACGGCGTTCGTGCTGCCGGTGTTCCTGATCTTTGTGCTGGGCATCGTCGAGTTGGGCAACGCCCTGATGGTGCAGAACACTCTGCGGTCCGCCTGCCGCGCTGGCGCCCGCTACGGGTCGACCGAGGGTCGCTCGACCGCCGAGGTGAAGGACCGGATCGAAGAGATCATGGCCGCGTCGGTCGACGTGGCGAACCTGTCGCTGTTTATCAAAGACGCCGACACGCTCGACACCCCGCAGCCTCAGTCGCCCAGCGGCACGCAGATCGAGGCGCTCCCCGACATCGAGCTCGGCGACACGGACGTGAGCCGGTTGTTCGTTGTCCGCGGCACGGTTGGCTACAACGAGCTCGCGATCATCCCGATGACCTTCATGGAGGGGGTGACGCTCAGCACCCAGATCTTCATGCGACACGAGTGAACGCCCCTTCGCCCACCTGCCCTTTACGCACTCCCCTACTTTTTACCCGTCCGCCCTCGCGGAGCACCGCCATGCTATCCCTCGCCAAGAGATCACGCCGTCAGCCCGACGACCGCCGCGGAGCCGTCGCCGTGGAGTTCGCCGTGATCGCCCCGGTGCTCGTGACGATCATGCTCGGCATGATCGAGCTGAATCGGGTGTTCGACGCCCAGAACCTGCTCACGTCGGCCGTCCGCGAGGGCGCCCGCATGGCCTCGATGGACCGCGAGCGGATATCGCAGCAGGGCCAAACGATGAACGACTTGGTCACGTCGACCGTCAAGACGTTCCTCGGCGCCAACGGCTTTGCGCCGGACGACGTGGACGTGTCGATCCACTTCCCCGACGACCCGGCCACCGATTTCGATCTCGACGACCCCGCGAACGAGCTGGAGCTGTTCGAGGTGAGCGTGAAGGTCGACTACTCGGACGTGAGCTTCATGCCGGTCGACTCGGGCGCCGACGCGCCGATGACCGGCGCCATCGTTTTCCGCAACGGCCGGGCCCTGTTGTCGAATTAACCCGCCGTCCGACCGATACCGACACCGCCCACCCCTCCCCCCTTCTCGCAAGACCCTCCTCTCCCTCTCGCCCGTCGAGGTACCTCCCATGTCCACCATTCGCTTGTTCGCCGGGCGGCCCACGCCGCTCTTAGGGGCTCGGGCAGACAGCCGCCGCGGCGTGATCGCCGTGCTCGGCAGCCTGTTCATGTGCGCGTTGTTCGCGTTCTTGGCGCTCTCGGTCGACACCGGGCGAATGGTCCTGACCCAGACCGAGATGCAAAACGCCGTCGACGCCGCCGCCCTGGCCGCGTCGCAGGAGATCTCGCTCGGGCTGGGGGGTGAGGGGTCGTCGTTCGCCGCGGCCGAAGCGGCTGCGCGCACCGTCGCCGCCGAGGTTGCCGAGGCCAACGGCGTTTATGTGAACGCCGACCAAGACGTCTTCTTCGGGCTGCGGACCTACAACGCGAACAGCGACACCTGGTCCACGCAATGGGGCGTCACGCCGTTCAACGTGGTCCGTGTGGTCGCCCGCCGCGACAACAAGGACGACCTCGAGGCCGAAGACGGCGAGCTGCCGCTCTCGTTCGGCTGGGCCGTGGGCCAGGAGAGCGTCGGCCTGGCGGCCGAGGCGACCGCCTTCATCGAGTCGCGCGACCTGGTGCTGGTGCTCGACTTCTCCGGCTCGATGAGCGACGACGTCGAACTGCGCAGCATGAACAAGATGGGCCAGTCGGCCATCGAGGACTCGCTCGACCTGATCTGGCAGCAGCTTCGCGACTCGGGCGCCACTTGGCCCGACCACCCGGGCCAGGAGAAGTTCACCGACGGCTTCGGCCGCGTCGACTCGGAGTACGGCACGTACTACAACAGCTCGAAGACGAGCAAGATCATGAATTACCTGAACCTCAACGACCGCAACTCCGACGGCTCGCCGAAATACCCCTTCCCCCAGGCGGGCCGCTACAGCGACGGCACGCCACGCGACCGGCTGAGCGCCAACTCGAGCGAGGACCACTGGGAGGGCTACGTCAACTACGTGAAGAACCTCAGCGGCGCCTACAATCGGCGCTACGGCTACCGCACGCTGTGCGACTACCTGCTGCAGAACAACCAGATGAAGTGGACCAACTCGGAGGACATGTGGCGGACGTCGCACTACCCGTTCCACGCGGTGAAAGAGGGCGCCACGCTGTTCCTCGACTACCTGCAAGAGATGGACTTCGGCGATGAGGTCGGTCTGGTGAGCTACGGCTCCTACGCCGTGTGGGAAGACAGCCACTACGACGGCGAGGTCGACATCGACATCAGCGACGACCCGATCACGGACAACCTCGCCGCGATCAACACGATCCAGCGTCGCCACCAAGCGGGCCACTACGACGTTTACACCGGCATGGGCGACGGCGTCTTGAAGGGACGTGAGATGCTTGTCGGCGAAGCCAACGACCCGGACGACCTGGGCCACGCCCGCAACGGCGCCAGGCCGACGATGATCGTCATGACCGACGGCCAGGCCAACCGCAAGAAGAGCGGCTGGAGCCTGCCGGGGAGCTTCAAGTGGTCCGACTGGACCGACTACAACGGCGACGGGTCGGCCGACTACTCGAGCGGCGACTCCTACAAGCAATACGCCTTCTGGGAAGCGACCGAGGCCGTCAAGAAAGGGATCACGATCCACACGATGGCCGTGGGCGCCGGCGCCGACACCGACCTGATGGAGGCGATCGCCTTCGCCGGCGGCGGGGCGTTCGTCCACGTGCCGGGCGGCACGAGTGTCCACGAGATGGAGGAGGAGTTGCTCGACGCCTTCGGCACGATGGCCGCCAAGCTCCCCGCCGCCCAGCTGGTGAGCGGCGAGTGATCGGCTCGGCGAGCCGTGAGTGTGAGCGACCGGAGTTGTGGGCACGCCTCGTCGGCGGGCCAGACGCTTCGGGCGCTGACGCTTACGGCTCGCCCTTTTTTTTGCGCCTTTCGCGGAAAAACTCGGTGAGCAGCCCCCCGCACTCTTCGGCCATCACGCCGCCGGTGAACTCGCAGCGGTGGTTGAGCCGCTCGTCGTTCAACAAGCCGAAGAGGCTCTCCACCGCGCCGGCCTTGGGGTCGACCGCCCCGTAGACCACGCGCGGCACGCGGGCCTGCACGATCGCCCCGGCGCACATGGGGCACGGCTCGAGTGTCACGCAGAGCGTGCAGCCCTCCAGGCGCCACGAGCCGAGGGCCTCGGCGGCCTGTGTGATGGCGATCATCTCGGCGTGGGCCGTCGGGTCGCGGAGCGTCTCGCGTTGGTTGTGAGCCGCGGCGATGACTTGGCCCTCGTGCAACACGACCGCCCCGACCGGGACCTCCCCCTCGTCGGCCGCGCGGCGCGCCTCGTTGAGCGCCAGCAACATCGCCTGCCGTTCGTCGGTTTCGAAGCTCAAGGGAATGCTCTTGGGTTTGTTCGGCTTGGTCGGAAGCGGGGAGTCGCGCCGGCGGCGCTATTATGAAGACTTGGCTGCCGGCCGTGCTCGCCGGTATGCCGCGCGGTCGCGGCGTGACTACGATGGGGAGGTTCGCTGCGACGCGCCGGCTTGGCGCCGGCCGTGGCGTGATGACGATCCACCGCCGCGAGCCCGCCGTGAACGCCCCCACCGCCTCGACGCTACCCGCCGACCCGCCCCCAGCCAAGGGCTGGGACGTGAGGATCGGTGCGGTGCTGGCGGTCTACTGGATCGCCATGCTCGTCGGCACCCACTTGCCGGCCCAGGCGCCGAAGACCAACCAGTTGGTGAGCGACAAGCCGATCCACTTCGTGGCGTTCTTCGGGCTCACCCTGCTGCTCGTGGCCTGGCGGCGGGCGCGACGGGGAACGCTCGGCGTGGGGACAATCGCCGCCGCGGTTGTCGTGGTGCTCGTGTACGGCGCCTTCGACGAGCTCACGCAGCCGCTCTTCGGCCGGGTGTGCGACCTCGCCGACTGGCTCAGCGACACTGGCGGCGCCGGGGCGGCGGCGCTGCTGGCGTGGGCGCTCACGCGCCGCGATCGTCGCAAGTCCCCTCCCCCCTTGGGGGAGGGTTAGGGAGGGGGAGGGAGCAAAGCTCAGAAATTCGGCGTCGGCGCGCGGTACTCGTTCACGTCGATCGTCTTGAACCAGGCGATCGTCTTCTCGAGCCCCTCGGCGAGCGCGATCTTCGGCTCCCAGTCGAGGTGCTTCTTGGCCAGGTCGATCACCGGTTGGCGCTGCGTTGGGTCGTCGGCCGGCAGCGGTTGGTGGATGATCTTCGACTTCGAGCCGGTGAGCTCGATCACTTTCTCGGCGAGCTCGAGGATCGTGAATTCGCCCGGGTTGCCGATGTTCACCGGGCCGATGAACTCGTCCGGCCCGTTCATCATGCGGATGATGCCCTCGACGAGGTCGTCGCGGTAGCAGAACGAGCGCGTTTGGTCGCCGTCGCCGAACACCGTGATGTTCTCGCCCGCGATCGCCTGGCGGATGAAGTTGCTCACCACCCGCCCGTCGTAGGGGTGCATCCGCGGGCCGTAGGTGTTGAATATCCGCACGATGCGAACGTTCACGCGGTTGTGGCGGTGGTAGTCCATAAACAGCGTCTCGGCCGCCCGCTTGCCCTCGTCGTAGCAGGCGCGGGGGCCGATCGGGTTCACGCTGCCGCGGTAGCTCTCGGGCTGGGGGTGGACCTGGGGGTCGCCGTACACCTCGCTGGTCGAGGCCTGCAGGATCTTGGCCCGGCAGCGCTTGGCCATGCCCAAGAGGTTGATCGACCCCATGACCGAGGTCTTCATCGTCTTGATCGGGTTGTACTGGTAGTGGCCCGGGGCGGCGGGGCAGGCGAGGTTGTAAACCTCGTCCACCTCAAGCCACAGCGGGTGGGTCACGTCGTGGCGGACCAGCTCAAAGTTGGCGTGATCCAGCAGGTGAACGACGTTCGACTTCTGCGAGGTGAAGAAGTTGTCGACGCAGATCACGTCGTGCCCCTGCTCCACCAGCCGCTCGCAAAGGTGAGAGCCGAGGAAGCCGGCGCCGCCGGTGACGAGGATGCGTTTGATCGTGGACATGCGTCGAGAGAGTGTGTGTTGAAAGATGTCAGCGAGAGGATAGGGGGGAACCTTCCAGTTTGCTCCGCTGGCGCCAATCCTGCAACTGAGGGCGCCAGCCACCCTCCCGGCCCGCCGCGCCAGCCCCTCCCAACCGCAACAACCCGCACACCAGGCGTAACCACGCTCACGGCAGGGCTACTTGGTCTGCGGTCTTCGGCGCCGCTCAAGGGGGCGCCTCGGTCGCCCCGAGGAATCCATAAGACATGCGCGTAAGGGATTCGAATCGCGTTTGTTCACGCCGGGAGAAATCCGCACGATTCTGGCGCGAGTTCTTAATAATAGGGAAAAGGCATGAAGCCATATTTCTTACTCGCTCTAGCGGCAGCTTTGGCGTCCGCCACGGCTGTCGACGCCTGTGCCGGCGGGCCGGCAACCATGCAAGGCGGCCGCGGCTGGTTCTCCACGGAATACATGCTGTGGGGAGTCTCGGGCTACAAAGTCCCGCCGCTGGTGACCAGCAGCCCCGCGGGGACCGCGCGGGCCGATTCGGGCTCGCTGCCCGGCGCGGAGATCCTGTACGGAAACGAAACCGTCGAGGGCGGGGCGCTCAACGGATCACGCATCCGCTATGGCTACTGGCTCGACGACTACGAGATCTATAGCTTCGAGGCGAGCCTGCTTGCGGTGGGGCAAGAGGGGACTCTCTTTCAAGCCGAATCGGACGGGTCCACCGCCAGCCTCAATCGCCCGTATTTCGACACCAATCCCCTCGTGAACGCGCCAAGCTCAATTCTTGTGGCGTTCGACGACCCCGTGCTCGGCGACTTTTTCTCGGGGTCGATGCGAATCGATAGCACGACCGAGCTCTCCTCCGGTTCGTTTTCCGTGCGCCGGTTGTGGAGTTCTTCCTCGCACCGCCGCTGCGACTTCATCCTTGGCTACCGATTCGTTCGCTTCGACGAAGGGTTGCTCATGCGCGACTCCAGTCTCGTAGACGGTGCGGCGGCAGGCGTTGTCGGGACCACCATCGCCGCCTCCGACCGCTTCGACACCTCCAACGAGTTCCACGGCGCCGAAATCGGTTTTGTGAGCTCTGAACGGTTTGGCCGCTGGTCGGGCGACGTGACGCTCAAACTAGCGCTCGGCAACAACCACCGCGAGGTCGACATCGCCGGCGAGACCCGCAGACAGGTTCCTGGCTTCGCCTCGGTAGTCGTGCCAGGCGGCGTGCTCGCCCAGCCAACCAACATCGGCGACTACCGCAGCGACATCCTCACCGCGGTCCCCGAGATCGACCTCAGCGTGCGGCGGCGGGTCGGCGAATCGTGCGAGCTGAGCCTCGGCTTCACAATCCTGGCGGTCCCCCAAGTCGCCCGGCCCGGGCGGCTCATCGACACAGTGGTCAACAGTACATTGCTGGAGGGCGGGGCCCTCGTTGGCCCCGCCGCGCCTAGTTTCACCTGGAGAAACGACCATGTGTTGTTCTACGGAATGAATCTGGGCGCCGAGTGGAACTATTAATGCGAAGCACGGATGCGAAACGTGTGTGGCGGTGTGATCCAATGTCGATAAGGCGAAAACACCCTTACGGCTAGCAGTCGTGTGCTCTAAGAGCCCAACTGCCCCCCCCGAGGCTTGAGGGGGCGACGATTGCCGTCATTTGGCGTCATTCGGCCGATCGCCATTCCCCCCGCAACGGGGGCGTGCTATACTTGCGTCACTAGCCAAGGTGCGAGACCGGCGTCTTGTGGCCGCTTCCCCCCGGGGAATTGGACCAAACGACGCTCGGATCAATCAAAATCAACGGCAGCACACCCGAGCCCCCTCCGGCGAACCTCTCGCCATCAGCTCTGGTTTTCTAGCTCACGACGCGACTGATGACCTTGCCCCTCAGGCCGCCGCCGAACCAGGTTTCGGCGGTCGATGCTCTTGCCAGCTAACGCACAAGAGCGGGCCTTCCGTCAGCGGCCGGGCGTTTCCCTACCCCAGGGAATCACGCCGATCGGCACGCAGGGGCGGGGTTAAAACACGCGTGAGACCCAATGGAACGGCGCCGCCGTTCCCACCCAACCGTCGGCTCCCGGTGCGCTGAACATGCGCCCGGCGTCTGGCTCCCCGTGCATCAAGCGCCGGAGGGAGTGGGCCGATCCCCTACCCCAGAAGCGAGAATCTTTTGACTCAGAACACGACCCATCCTTCGAGCCCCGACGCCGTTGAGTCCACTCCGGCAGCCGGCAAAAAAGAGAATGACTTTGCGAAGCTCGGCCTGTCGGGCGCGGTGCTCCGCGCCGTGGACGACGAGGGCTACCACACCGCCACGCCGATCCAGGCGCAGGCGATCCCGCCCGTGCTAGCGGGCGACGACATCATGGGCTGCGCCCAGACCGGCACCGGCAAGACGGCGGCCTTCGCGCTGCCCACGCTGCACCGCCTGATGGATGGCGCCCCGCAGCCGCGCGACAACACTCGCGGCAAAGGCAAAGGCGCCAAGGGCGGCCACCACGGCCCGGCCCGCAAGATCCGCTGCCTCGTGCTCGCCCCCACCCGCGAGCTGGCCGCCCAGATCCGCGAGAGCTTCAACGTTTACGGCCGCCACACCGGCCTGCGGCACTCGGTCATCTTCGGCGGCGTCGGCCAGAACCCGCAGGTCAAAGCCCTCAGGGCCGGCGTCGACATCTTGGTCGCCACGCCGGGTCGGCTCTTGGACCTGATGAACCAAGGCCACGTGAACCTGTCCGGCGTGGAGGTGCTGATCCTCGACGAGGCGGACCAGATGCTCGACATGGGCTTCCTGCCCGACCTGCGTCGCATCATCGCCGCCGTGCCCAAGAAGCGTCAGACGCTGATGTTCTCGGCCACGATGCCCGACGAGATCCGCAAGCTCGCCGACCGCTGGCTCAACAAGCCGAAGACCGTCGAGGTGGCCCGCGTCTCCTCGCCCGCCAAGCGCGTCGAGCAGTCGGTCTACCACGTCGAGAAGCGGCTCAAGCCGCAACTGCTGGCGCACTACCTGACGAGCACCCCGCGCGAACGCACGCTGGTGTTCGCCCGCACGAAGCACGGGGCCGACAAGATCGTCAAGATGCTGTCGAAGTCGGGCCTGACGGCCGCGGCGATTCACGGCAACAAGAGCCAGAACGCCCGCACCCGGGCGCTCGACGCGTTCAAGTCCAACCGGCCGCCGGTGCTGGTCGCCACGGACATCGCGGCCCGCGGCCTCGACATCGACAGCGTTTCGCACGTCATCAACTTCGAGCTCCCCGAGACGCCCGAGGTGTACGTGCACCGCATCGGCCGCACCGGCCGCGCGGGCGCCGAGGGCTGCGCCATCAGCTTCTGCTCGGGCGACGAGCGGCCGAAGCTCAAGGCGATCGAGCGGCTCACGCGTCGTCAGATCGCGGTACTCGACGACCACCCGGAGTACAAGGCTTTGCCGAAGATCGAGACGGGCGGCGGCGACAACCGCCCGCCGCGGGCGCCGAAGAAGGGCGCTCCCGACCGCCGTCGCAGCCGCAACGGCGCCAAGGCTGGCGCTGGCAAAGCGGGCGCCGGCAAGCGTAAGCGTCCTGCGGGCGCCAAATCGTCGGGCGGCGGCCATTCAAACAGCAGTGCGGCGGGGAGCCAATCCGCGTCGAACACTTCGCGGCCCAAGAAGGCGAGCGGCTCGACGACCGGCGCCAAGGTCACCGATACGCCCAAGCCGAACACCGAGCTGCGGCGTCAGAAGCGTCGCAGCACGGCTATCGGCCGCTGAGCCAAACGGGCGCCGATAGCGAGCCTAGTAGTCGAGCCTAGTAGTCGAGCCCAGTGATCGAACCCTTTGATCGGACCCAGTGGGTGGCTCAGCGCCGCGTGGCGCTGAGCACCCGCAGGCTCGAGCGGTACTTGGCCGGCGTGATGTCGAGTTCGCGGCGGAAGACCTGGATCATGTAGCTCGCCGAGCTGTAGCCCGCCGCGGCGGCCACCTCGGGGATCGAGTAGTCGGTCTCGACGAGCAGCCGCTTGGCGTGCTTGAGCCGCTCCCGCTGGATCTCGGTCGCCACGGAGTGGCCGAGCAACTCGCGGAAGCGGGCGTCGAGCTCGCGGCGCGAGATCTGCGTGCGCTCCACGACCAGGTCGGCCGAGATGTCGCGCCCCTGCGACTGCTTGATGTAGGCGAGCGCCTCGGCCACGCTGCGGTCGTTCACGGCGAACGTGTCGGTCGAGAGCCGCGTGACCACGCGCAGGGCGTCGACCATGATGCAGCGGTTGTCGCAATTCCCCTCGCGCATCATCTTGTCGAGCCGCGCGGCCGCCTGGAAGCCGCCCTCCACGGCGTTGAGCGCCACGCTCGAGAGCGTCGGGTTCGAGAGCTCGCAGAGCAGCTCGTCGTTGTCGACTCCCACCACGGCCACGTCCTGCGGCACGTTGAGACCCGCCTCGCGGCAGGCGTCGAGCACGTGCAGGCCGTGCTCGTCGTTGCAGGCCATGATGCCGATCGGCTTGGGCGCGTTGACGATCCACTCCAGAAGGTGCGGCTGCTCGTGCTCCCAGCCCCCGTCGCCGGTGATGTCTTGGAACTCGTACACGTGGGCCGTGTGGCCCGCCTTGCGGATCGCCTGGCAGAACGCCTCGCGGCGGCGTTCGGACCACACCTGGCCCGGCGCGCCAACGAACCCGTACTCCGGGTAGCAACGCTTCAGCAAGTGGGCCGCCGCCAGCCAGGCCGCCTTCTCCGAGTCGACGCGCAGCTCGGCGAACCGCGAAACCAGGCTGTCTTCCAGCAGCTGCTCCTCGCTCATGTCGAGCGCAATGGTCGGCAGATTGGCGCTGAGCACCTGCTCGGTCAGCTCGGGCGTCGCGAGCCGCGCGAACAGGCCGTCGCCGTTCCAGTGCTGCATGGCGGGCAACGACTGCTCGAAGTCGCCCGGCGTGAGGTGGAAGCTCCACGGTCCGTGCAGCCGGGCGTATCGCGCAATGCCGAGCGACACTTCACGCCCGTAGCCACGGGCGGTCTCGATCAGCAGGCCAACCTGGGGGGTTTTCTTCATCGGGGCTTTCAGCAACCGGGCTGGAAAAGGCGGGTACCGGCGGGAGAGGAGGAGGTCATGCCGCCACGACGGGATCGCGGCAAAGCGGTGAGGCGGCTCGATTCGGCTTCAGCTATTTCTATCGGCCGTATCGGCCGTATGGTTTCCTCGAATCGGAGCCAGCTATAAGGTACTCGGCGCGGTGTAAAAAGCATGCCCCAAATTAAGACAAGCGCGGCGAGCGGCTCGACTGAACGCCGCATCTCGTTACCCGCAAATGGCTTATTGTACCTGAACGGAATAGCCAATACCGCAGGTCCCGGGACAGCGGGTCGGCAATCTAAAAACCGTAGTGATATTATTTTGCCTGCCGGCCCTGCTTGGCCATCTCATCGCTAGGCAATAAAGCGTCAACTCCGAAGCGTGCAAATCATTCACCCAACACGCCAACCGAGCGGTGTGTGAACCGGGCATGAGCCGCCATTGAGTTTGGCGCTATTCGGCAAGCCCGTCGTTGATCCAATCGCCGAGGACGATCTCGGGCGTGATGCGCGCCGCTTCTTCGTCGCTGAGTCGACGCGCCCACGCCGCTCGTCGATCGTCCGCCGCGCCGGGGCCGCGGTTGCCGTGCTCGGCGTAGCGAACCGTTCGCTCGTTGTCGGGGCTGCGCCAGTTGTCCCAACCGACCGGTCGCACGCTCTCGGCCATTTCGCAGTCGAGGAACGTGACGCTCGCCCACGGTCGCCACGGCCGGCCGAGGTAAACGCTTTCGGGCTTAGTGCCGGTGAGCACGCAGCGATGAAACACGTAGCCCCACGCTTGACCGCGCGGCGTGCTCGCCGCGGTGATGAAGCCTTCGCCCTTGGTGTGGAGCGTGCAGCCTTCGAGCCACGCCGTCGCCCCGCCGTAGACGTAGTCGACGCGGCCCTCGATGCGGCAGTCGCTCAAGTAGTGGCGCCCGCGTTCGAGTCGCACGGTGTCTTGCCAGCCCAAGAGGTCGCAGTTGCGCACAACCGCGCGGTCGCCGTCGATGCGCAACGCGATCGCCTGGCCGTGGTCGCCCGCCACTTGGCGAACGGTGAGGTTCTCGCAACGGAAGCCATCGGCTAGTACTACGAGGCCGCAGCCGGCGTAGCTCCGCAACACGCCAGCCGGGCGGGGGTCGTGCGTTGTGAGGGCGTAGGAGACGATCGAATCCGCGCGGCTCTCGCCGACGAGCGTGAGGTTGATCTTGTGGGGCGGCACGACGACCTGCCCCGTGTAAACGCCCGGCCCCAGGCGGATGGTCGTGCGGTCGGAGTTGTCGCTGGGGGCGGCGTCGATCGCCTCCTGCGGTGTTCGGAATTCGCCCCCGCCGTCGCGGGCGACGACGATCGTGCGCTCGCCCTTGGCGATCGGATCACCGGCCGCCGGCAAGCGATCGTCGCGGCCGCCGGCCACGGGGGGCGGGTTCGACTTCTGCAACTCGGCAAGCTTGCCTGTGGAGAACAAGCGATCGAGCACCGGCACGTACGAGCGGCAGTCCATCGCCACCATCGAACCGAACATCGCCCCGCCAGCGCGGTTCAGGTGCGAGCCGTCGAGCGCGCCGCTCTCCTTGATCGGGCTGATCATCTTGCAGCCGTCGCGGCCGAGCGACTGGTAGACCTCGATCGAGCGGAAGTGCAGATCGATCACCGGCGCCCCCTTCTCCTCGCCGATCGCGCGCACCACAGCCGCGTACGGCTCGAGCGACGAGACGATGCGGTCGCTGTTGTGGGACTCGCGGCCCCACTGGCGGCGGGCGAGCGGCGTGACGAGCACCGGCTTCACACCGACAGCGCGGGCCTCGTCGACGCAGCGTTCGAGGTTCGCACAGTAGCCCTCGTCGGGGGCGTTCTCGCGGTTCGGGTGGCCCGGTTC
This sequence comes from Pseudobythopirellula maris, assembly GCF_007859945.1. Lineage (GTDB taxonomy): Bacteria > Planctomycetota > Planctomycetia > Pirellulales > Lacipirellulaceae > Pseudobythopirellula > Pseudobythopirellula maris. The sequence goes on from NZ_SJPQ01000002.1 coordinate 109,743, forward strand.
GTCGTTGTGTCCAAACTGGATCAGCACCCAGTCGGGCTCGAGGGCGAGCGCCTCGGCCCAGCGGCCCTCGTCGTAGAAGCTCGACGAGCTCCGCCCGCCGCGGGCGAGGTTCGTCACGCGGACGCCATCGGTCACGCAAGCGGCGAAGGCCCAGCCCCAGCCGGCGGCGTCCGCCACGGTCGAGTCGCCCACCAGCACGACGTGCGCTTGGCGCCCCTCCTGAGCGAGCGACGGCGAAGCGGCGAGTACGACCGTCCAAGCGAGCAGCACGGCGGCAATCGGCTTGGGCGTGACGGGCATCGGCATTCCCTGAGAGGCAAGCGACAATCGCTAAACGTGCGCGACTCTCAGAGAGTGCGGCGCCGCAATGCGGCCAGCACCGCAGCGGCCAACAGCGTGGCGAGCGACGCGGGCTCCGGCACGCTGGCGGCCTCGGGGGCCGGGTAAGACGCGCCGAAGTTCGCCACCCACAAGTCGTAGTCCGCTTGGTCGACCCCGCCCAGGCCGTCGCCGGCGCTCAAGATCGCCGACTCGTCCGACTCGCCCAAGTGGTCGCGCCACACCGTGAAGTCGGCGGCGTCGACCGAGCCGTCGCCGTTGAAGTCGCCCTGCAACAAGCCGACGAATTCCGACAGGGTGACGAGGTCGTTGGCGTAGTCGTAATTAACGACGAACGAGCCGGGCCCGTCCTCTAGGGCGACCCGCGCCCCCGGCGCGGCGTTGGCGAATTGGCTGCTCAGCGAGCCGGCGCCCAAGACCTCGAACACCTCGCTCGCCTGCGGCGTGAAACCGTCGGCCAGCGTGAGCGAGAGGTCGCCGCCGAGCGACGCGGCGCCGGTCACCGAGAGCTTGTTGAGCGTGTCGCCGCCGGCGACTTCAACCGCCAGCATGGCGCCCGAAGCCAGCGTAAAGTCGCCCTCGACCGTGAGCACCGTGGGCGGCGGCCCGGAGAGGACCGCTTCAAGCTGCTCGGCCGTGAGGTTGGTGTCGGACAGCACGAAGGCGTCGAGGACCGTGCCGATCTCGCGGCCGTAGATCGTGAAGGTCTCCTCGCCAGCGGCGAGGAAGTAATCGACGCCGGCGTTCAGCGGCGAGACGACCCCCTCGAGCGAGCCGAGGGTCGGCGAGAGGCGGTTCCAGGTCGCCTCGTCGCCGGGGTTGGCGTACGTTTGCACCTCGTCGAAGTTGGCGAGGCTGGCTGCGAGGCTGCTCGACGACTGAGAGACCCACAGGCTGTTGTTGCCGCCCGGTTGGGTCGCCGAGTCGCCCGGGATCGGCGAGACGGCGGGCTCGGCGACCTTGGCGAACAGGTACCAACCGTCCGTCTGCGGGATCTCGACCGTCGTCGTGGCGGCGCCGCTCGCGGTGGGCCCCGCGAGGCTCTCTCCGGAGACAAGCACGATGCCGCCGCCGCTCAGGTCGTCGCCGTTGTACGAGCCGCCGGCGCCCGTGCCGTGCACGTCGTTGTCGAAGACCGCCCAGTCGCCGCCGAGGGCGAGGTCTTCGGCCTGGATGGCGATGGCGCCGGTCGAGACCATGGCTCCGACGGTCCCCTCGGGGCGCACGACCGAGCCGGCCGCCGCGTTGACGTTGCCGATGACCTTGCCGGCGCCGCCGAGCGATTTGCCGGTTCCCAGGCTGAGCCCGCCCAAGACGCCCGAGGCGTCAACCGTCGCCCCGCCCGCAACCTCGATCGCGCTCGAATGCTTGAGGCCGGCGCCCATAGCAACGAGTGTGCCTTCTTCCACCGTGGTGGGCCCGGTGTAGGAGGCGCCTCCCGACAGCGCGAGGCTGCCGGCGCCTCGTTTCGTCAGGGGGCCGTCTCCCGTGACCGGACCAGAAATGGCGCCGGAGTGGCCCGCCGTGTCGAACACGCCGCCAGCGCCGAACAGCGCCGTCGGGACCGCGATGTCCGGCGCGCCACCCGCGAGGAACACGCCCCCGTTCAGGCCGAGGGAGGCGCTGCCGCCATCCTTAGCGACCGTGCCGGTGCGGAGCGTGGCGCCGTTCTCGATCAGCAGCGTCCCTGACTGGCCAGTCGAGCCGATCAGCACCCGGCCGGCCGACAGCTCGCCGCCGCTCATGGCGGCCGCGCCATTCAGCGTAGCCGTGTCGACCACGTTGATCGTTCCGCCCGTAATGTTCAGCGATCCGGCGACGCTCAACCGCCTTGCGAAGCCGTGACCGCTGGCGTGCGTGACAGTGCCGGTCGCCGCGGCGTCGTGCGCCAGGCTCGGGACGCCGCTGTCCCACGAGACGATCGACGTCCACGCCCCGCCAGACGAGGCGGTTGTCACGCTCTCGGCGCCGAGCTCGTTGAGGTAATGCTCCAATTGGGTGTAGTCGCCGCTGAGGTTCTTCCAGTCGCTGGGGTTCGCCGAGCTGAGCCCGCGCGACGCCTCCCAGTTGTCGCCCACGCCGTCGTTGTCCGCGTCGGCAAAGCCGGCGCGGGGGTTCAGGTAGACCGGGTCTTCGCCGTAGCCGTCGAAGATGTGCGACTCGCGTTCGATCACGCCGCCAAAAGTGCCGTAGCTGAGCACTTCTTGTTCGAGCCGCTTGTCGACCACGTCGCGGATGATCGTCTGGCCGGCGTTGCGGGCCACGTACTCCACCGCCTCTTGGGCGGTCATCGAGGGGGTGGTGGGGAAGTTGTGGCGGCTCCTCATCAAGTTCGCGCCGGGGTAACTCGTGATGAGTGTCCCGTCGAGCACGCCATCGCGGTCCGGGTCGACCCAGTTGTCGCTGGCGTAGATGTTGAACGTGGGGGTGCCGCTGGAGAACGGCGAGCCGCCGTTGACCGGGCCCTCGATGAAGTAATTGCCCTCGACGTTGGCGTACGACGAGCCGGCGGTGTCGCCCATGATGTAGCCGGCGTTCTCGTACCCGTACACCACGTTGTTGATGAACTCGTTCTCGCCGCGCACCTTCGGGTTGCGGGTGACGTTGTCGGCCCACAGGCTGCGGATGACGCTCACGCTGCCCCCATCGCCCGGCTGCATCAGGCCTCCGGTGCTGTGGCCCACCACGTCGAGCCCCTGGCTGACGATTGTGTTCTGGATCGTCATGTTGTCGATCACCTGCCCGCTGTCGGGGTTGATGTCGAACGTGCCGTCAACGCCCCAGGTGATCGACATGTGGTCGAAGATCAGGTCGTGGCCGCGGACGATCGAGGCGGCGTCGTCGCGGTCGCCGGTGACGCCCATGTGGATGCCCCAGTGGCGGCTGACTAGGTTGTTGGCGCCGTGAAAGGCCGCGCGGTCGCCGTGCACCACGAAGCCGCCCGGCGCCGTCTGGCCCGCGATCGTCAGGTTCTCGCTGAAAGTCAGCGCGCTGGTGAGATTGACGATCCCGCCCACGTCAAACACGACGAACCGGTTCGGCTGGCTGACCGCGTCGCGGAACGACCCGGCGCCCGAGTCATTGAGGTTCGTCACGTGGTACACGCTGGCGGCGCCGAGATTCGTGCGCGCGCCCGAGGCGAATCGGCCGAAGCCCTCGGCCTCGGGGAACGCCAAGGTTTGCGCCGCCGCCGGAACGGCGAGAATCCCGCCGAGCAGCAACGCGACGGAAAAGCAGCAGAGCAACACGGATCGCATCATGAGTGGCTTTCTGTTCTCGTTCGCATCGACAGACACGAACTTCTTCAACACCAACAAGACTCAACACCAACAGGGCGGTCGATCAAGTGCGCCAACAGCGGTCGCGCTCGGACCGAGGGCGTGCAGACTAGGGGCTCGGATGGGGGTCGCCGGGTGAACTCCCGCGATCGCGGCGCACGGCGGCCCCCAAGTGGCGAGACAGCCTTATTATCATACTCGATCGCTACACCTGGCGGTTTGCGGGTCCCGGCGCCTGACGGGCGGGCGGCTGCGGCCGGGCGACGCCGGCGGAGGGCGATGGCCCCGCGCCGATGGCGGCTTATACTGGCCAGTCGCTGCTCCTCGGAATCCAACCTCTCGAATCCACCTCTTTGGGCGCCACACCCGTGACGACACTGATGCGATCCCTCCCCATGCCTGCTACGCCCCGGCTGCTTCTCCGTGTAACGGTGCTGCTGTGCCTGCTGACCGGCCCCTCGCTGGCCGAGCCGTGGGTCGCCGACCCGGGAGACGGGACCTACCGCAACCCGGTGCTGTTCGCCGACTACTCCGACCCGGACGTGGTGCGCGTGGGCGACGACTTCTACATGACGGCGTCGAGCTTCAGCTGTGTGCCGGGGCTGCCGATCCTGCACTCGCGCGACCTGGTGGAGTGGGAGCTCATCGGCCACGCCGTCGACCGGCTGCCCGAACGCTTCAACCAGCCGCAGCACGGCAACGGCATCTGGGCGCCCTCGATCCGCCACCACGATGGCTGGTTCTGGATCTTTGTGGGCGACCCCGACTGGGGCATCCTGATGACCAAGTCGAAGAGCCCCACCGGGCCGTGGTCGCCGCTGCACGTCGTGAAGGAAGGCAAAGGGCTGATCGATCCCTGCCCGCTGTGGGACGACGACGGCCGGGCCTACCTCGTGCACGCCTACGCCAACAGCCGCTCCGGGCGCAAGTCGATCATCGTCGCCCGCGAGATGGCGCCCGACGGCAGTCGCCTGATCGGCGAAGAGCACCTGGTGATCGACGGCCGCAACGACGTGCACCCGACGATCGAGGGCCCGAAGTTCTACAAGCGCGACGGCTGGTACTACATCCTGGCCCCGGCCGGCGGGGTGAAGCCGGGCTGGCAGCTCGCCGCCCGCTCCAAGGCGCCGCTTGGGCCCTACGAAGTGCGACGCGTGCTCGAGCAAGGGACGACCGATATCAACGGCCCCCACCAAGGAGGCTGGGTCTCGCTCGAGAACGGCGAGGACTGGTTCCTCCACTTCCAAGACCGCGGCGCCTACGGACGCATCGTCCACCTCAACCCGGTCCGCTGGGTCGACGGCTGGCCCGAGATGGGCGTCGACCTCGACGGCAACGGCGTGGGCGAACCGGTCGAAACGCACGCCGCGCCGGGCGTCGGCGCCGATTGGTCGGTGGCCGACCCGCAAACCTCCGACGACTTCGACGGCCCGCTCGGCTTGCAGTGGCAGTGGCACGGCAACCCCGCGCCCGACTGGGGCTCGGTCACCGAGCGGCCCGGTTGGCTGCGGCTGCACGGCGTCGAGCCGCCGGCGGGCGACCTGACGGAGGTCGTCACGCAGCTGCTGCAAAAGTTCGCCGCCCCCGCCTTCTCCGCCACCACACGACTGGAGTTCTCGCCCGCCGCCGACGGCTCGTCCACAGCGGGCCTGGTGGTGCTGGGACTCGAGCACGCCGCGATCGTTGTGCGTAAGGACGACGAGGGCCTCCGCATCGAGCAGTTCAGCAACAAAGTGGCCGGCGCCGGTGGCGAGGACCGCGTCCACGGCTCGGTCGCTCTTGATCCGTCGCCTGCGGAGCAAGCGGCGGTGTGGCTGCGTGTGAACGTCGAACCGGGCGCCCTCTGCCGGTTCAGCTACAGCACCGACGGCGAGAGCTACCACGATCTCGGCCAACCATTCCACGCCACCCCCGGCCGCTGGATCGGCGCCAAGGTCGGCCTGTTCTGCTTAGGCAAGAACGCCCAGGCGGACTTCGACTGGTTCGAAGTCGAGTGAACTAAGACCTCTACGGCCAAGGGGCTCGCCAGCCTCATGAAAAGCGCGCCCGGCAGGACTCGAACCTGCAACCACTGGTTTCGAAGACCAGTGCTCTATCCAATTGAGCTACGGACGCGTGTGTCGTGCAGGTCGATGCTACGCCACGGCGTGGGTCGCCGGTATCCCTGTGCGCTCGGGGGACGAGGCGGGCGGTGTTCACTGGATCCAGTTCAGCCCCGTCAGCAGGAGCGGCGTGGGCGACGATCATACCCATCTGCTCGTTGCGTGTCGCGGCGTAGACCAGGCTCACGCTGACGATCCAAGGCAACGCGTACCAAATACGCAGCGGCTCGGTCGCCATCAGCCGTGCGGCGAGCGCTAATCTACCACGCACACGCCCTCGCGTGCGGTCAGCTCTTGGAACGCCCGAGAGAGCCGCTCGTACACCGGGCCGGCGCCGCCGGCGCCGATCGGCCGGCCATCGACCTCGACCACGGGCGCCAGCTCGCCCATCGTGCCGGTGCAGAACATCTCGTCCGCGCTGTAGACGCCGGTGAGCGAGAGGTCGCGCTCCGAGTAAGCGACGCCCGCCTCCTCGCACAGGCCGAGGACCGTGGTGCGGGTGATCCCCGCCGGGCAGGCGACCAACCGCGGCGTGAGGACCGCGCCGCCCGCCGCCACGAACACGTGGGTGGCGTTCGTTTCCGCCACGAACCCGCGCGGGTCGAGCATCAGCGCGTCGTCGGCTCCGGCGGCGTTGGCCTGGATCTTGGCCAGGATCGAGTTCAGCAAGTTGTTGTGGTGCACGAGCGGGTCGAGCACGTCCGGCGCCGGCCGCCGCCAGGTCGACGTGACGAGCTTGAGCCCCGACTTGTCATAGACCGGCGCCTTGAACTCGGCTAGCACGATCAGCGTCGGCCCCGACTGGTTGAGCCGGGGGTCCATGCCGCTGGTGACCTTTACGCCGCGCGTGAGGGTCAAGCGGATGTGGACCCCGTCGCGCATGCCGTTGGCCTCGAGCGTGCGACGGATCTCTTGGATGATCTCCTCGTGCGTGGGGATCGCCGCGAAAGCCAGCGCGAGGGCCGACTTGCGCAGCCGGTCGAGGTGCTCGTCGAGCTTGAAGATCCGCCCGTCGTACAGCCGCAGCCCTTCCCAGACGGCGTCGCCCCCTTGGACCACCGAGTCGAAGGGGCTGACCCCCGCGCGGTCGCGGTGCTCGAGCCGGCCGGCGATGTTGACGATCAGGTCGCGATTGCGTTCGTCGAATTTCTGCAGCATGGTTTCACTAGCGCCCCCTAAGGGCGCGGGCCGAGGTGCGGGGAGCTTGGCGCCGCGGCGCGAAGCCCCCTTGGTTACGAGGTACCTTGGTTACGAGGTAAGCGTCTCCCCCGCAGCGGGAGGGCTCTGGCGAGGGGCTCGCAGACGCAGCGGCGCCAGCCGCTCGTAGAGCGATTCGCACTCCTGGAGCACGGGGAGCAGGCGCTCCGGCACGGCGTCGTCCTTCGGTCGGTAGCGGCCGAAGGAGGTGGTCTTGTAGACCTTGTCGTACCAGTAGGGGCCCCAAGGCCCGTCGCTGTCGCGCGGCCCGGGCTCCCAGCGGAGCATCGCCTCGTCGAACACGACGCCGAGCCGCTCGCACAACACGCCCAGCACGCCCCGCGGATCGTCCAGCACGTCGCGGCCGTCGACGACCGGCGGCGCCTGGCCGGTCCGCTCACCGAGGTGCTCCAGCAGCTTGACCTGCTGGGGCAGACCGGTGTCTTCGACCGTGGGGTGCGGCAGGAACTCGAGCAGCGAGGTTAGCATCTCGCGGGGCTCGCGGATCAGCAAGCAATTGACGAGCCGCTCGGTCCAGTCCAGCTCGATGCTCGGGAGCAGGTGGTGGGCCATGTGCTTCTGATAGTAGATCGAGAAGCCTTCGGGCGGCGGGGGAACCAGCCGCCGCGTGACGGCCCGCCAGTCGGCCGATCCCGAGCGGAGCGTCTCCTGGTGACCGGGGTGATCGCTGCGGCCGGTCGTCGCCAGGTAATGCGCGTAGAGCGGCTCGTCGCAGACGACCGTGTCGGGCCGGCTCTCCCACGACCGCATCAGCGCGGTCGAGATGTTCCGCGGCCCGGACCACATGGCGACACAAATCGCCGACCGGCGATCGGTGTCGGGCGGGGGAGCTGTCGCGAGACGGGGTTGTTCGGCCATGCCGAACATTATCGTCAAACCGCGGCGCCTGGCGAGCCACCCTATCCGGACCCCCGCGTGGCCAACAAGCCTTCTCACGACGCACTCGGGTCGGCGCCAGAACGCTCTGGCGTGCTCGTGAGCGCCAAGCCCACCCAACGGTTTATAGAAAGAAGTACGCCCGGAGGGATTCGAACCCCCAACCCCCGGTTCCGAAGACCGGTGCTCTATCCAGTTGAGCTACGGGCGCATGTCTCGGGCCGTCTATGCTACGGCGCCCCGTGGGGCGTCGGTATCCCTCTCCTCGTTCGGCGGGCGTGGCCGGTCGCGATGCCGAGGCGGGGCCGGCGGGCCGCAAGGCTCACTGGATCCAGTTCAGCCCCGTCAGCAGGGCGGCCATGCTGGCGATGAACACCACCAGCCAGCCGCCGAAGCGGGCGGCGTGGGCGACGATCGTGCCCATATTCTCGTTGCGTGTCGCCGCGTAGACGAGGCTCACGCTGACGATCAAAGGCAACGCGTACCAAATGCGCAGCGGCTCGGTCGCCATCAGCAGAGGGGCGATCAACGCGAATGAGGTGAGCGGGGCCATGCGACTGTTTCGGTGGGGGTCGGGAGCGGTGGTTGCTGTGGGTGCGAGGGCGGCGTGCGGCGGCTGCCGGCGTGCAGGTTAGTTCGCCGCGCCGCCGGGGTCTTCGCCTTCGGCTTTTTTGCCGCCGGGCTTCTTACTCTTCTTCGGCTCGTGGTGGACGACCATCGGACCGCAGCAGGCGTCGTAGATGACGATCACGTTCAGCATGCCGGCGATCACCGTGTAGACGGTTCCCAAGTCGAAGTAGTAACCGAGGTCGTAGGTCCACTTGGCCAGCTCGCCGGGGTGGAGCACTTGGTTGCCGACGGCGTCGACCGAGCTGATCTCCACGCCGGGGCCCGCGGTGCGCGGCGGGCGGAACCAGCCGCCCATCAGCGGCGGCTCGTTCTTCAGCATGCGGTCTCGTTCGACGAGTCCGGGGATCGCCACCGCGCCGATGCCCGACTGGCAGATGAATTGCCAACGGTCGACCAACTGGGTGACCCGGCCCTTGATCCCGCCGACGTCGACGGTGAGCGGCGTGGCGTAGGCGACCTTGCCGTCGCCGACATAGAAGCCGAACACGAACGTGCCGAGGATGCAGATCGCGTAGAGCAGCCCCTTGCCGGTGCGTCCTTGGTACAGGTGGCCCAGGCCGGGCACGAGCCAAGCCAAGAAACCCGCCAGGTAGCGGTTCTTTAGTTCGAGGTCGGCGTACGGCCGCCCGTCGCCGGGCTGGGGGGAATTGGTCATCGCGTGGCCCCCGGCGAGGGGGCATCATCCTGACAAACAGGTCGAAACGAAGGAAACAAGAACCGAAACAGTCTACGCCAGCAGCGCCGAGGGGCCCAGAGCGATGCAGGGGTCCAGAGCGATGCAGGGATGTTGGACGCCCCAGGGCGGCCATGCGTTCGCAGGATTCAGACGCGGGTTTCGCCGCTGAGCGTGAGCACAAGGCGCCGGGGGCCGGCGTGGTCGCGGTGTTCGCAGAGGGTGATCCCCTGCCACGTGCCGAGCAGCAGCCGCCCGCCGCCGATGGGGATCGACAGCGAGGCGCCCAGCAGCGAGGCCTTCACGTGGGCCGGCATGTCATCCGGTCCCTCACAAGTGTGCGTGTACGGAAAAGACTCGGGGGCGATCGCCGAGAATGACGATTCGAGATCGGTCCGCACGTCGGGATCGGCGTTCTCGTTGAGCGTCAGCGACGCCGAGGTGTGCTGGATGAACACGTGCAGCAGGCCGGTCTCGATCCCGCTGATTTCGGGCATCTCGTCGAGAAGATGGCGAGTGATGAGGTGAAAACCACGCGCCATTGCGGGCAGCTGCACCTGACGTTGTTTCCACATCATCGGGATGACCGTTTCGGATGGGCTCGTGAAAAACTGCTCTGGCACGGGGCAGTCGACATGCTGTAAGTGATTATTTGAAGGGGGGTTGCGTAAGCGACCATGGCGTGAATGGGGCTCCATCCCGCCGTCCTGATTTTGCCCAGTCGCACTCGCTTGACAAGCGTGGCGAGCCATCGAGGAGCGAAGCGCTAAAAAAAGCTTGACCCGGCGAAATCCCCAGCAATAATGCCGTGCTTCCCCTTAGTCCATTGGACCTGTCAAGGGCCCAGCGGGACTGAAGGAGGAGGCTGGAAAAGGAGAAACGGTTTTCCCCCGCCGAATGAAAACAAGCGGCTCGCCCCGGCGAGCCGAACAGGCCCCTTCGGCGAGAGACCTGAGGCGCGACGCCCGGCGAAAGCTGAGCAGCCCGACCGACCACCTTTGCCAGAAAAAGGCGACCGGCGACGGACCACCACAAGACGCCCCCCACCGCGACGAAGCACCAAGGACGAGTAAACCCACCAACGTCGCCCCAGGCCCCACCGATCCTCCCGCTCCGGCCCACCGCCGGCATGGATCTTCGGCCTTCGACCCGATCATGGATGAATCGATCGCTCAGGGAAGACCGCATACCAATCACCGCCGGCGCCCCGATCACGAGTGCAACGTGAGGCGGCCGGAGAATTTACAGCAAGAAAGCGAGGCTCATGATGGCCGACCCCACCCTGCAAAATGTGTTTGAAGCGATCTTGAAGTACGGCCACGACGAGGATTTCACGCCGCGCGTGGACCCCGACTTCGTGGCGACCGAGGCCCCGGCCGGATCGCCCGAGAAGCTCGAGATCCTCGCCGAGCGCGTGCGCAGCGGTTACCCGTTGTGGCACGACGAAGACCGCTTCGATTACAGCGGCCTGACGGGCGTGGTTCGTCCGCGCGACTGATCACGGCTCGAGAGACCGACTCCATCGAAAGCCGCCGCGGGGCCCTGCCCCGCGGCGGCTTTGTTTTTTTACGGCGCCAGGATTGATAGGCGTCGCGGGCTTCAACGCCCCTGGACCAACGAGGCGTTCGCTTCGTCGTCGTCTGCCTCTTGCTCTCCCAAGAGCTCTCCCAAGTTGAAGTCCGGCTCGACAAGATCCCGCGTAGCGATAAACCGGTGGATCAGCACACGGGGGCCGTTGATCTCTTCGATCATGAGCTTCATCTCGGTCTGGTTGTCGATCATCTCCTGGCCGTTGGAGTAGGTGTAGGTCTTCTCGTCGCCCTCGGGTCCGAGTTGGTACACCTGGTTGCGCTTGCGTCGCCGCGGCGGTGCGTAGAGCTGGCAGCGGAAGTCGGCCGGGGTCTCGTCGAGGCTCCGCATCCACTGGTGCACCACCAGGCGGCCGTCTCTCTGCAGCTCGGTGCCGATGTGGATCTTGATCTGGCCGAGGCCCACGTGCAGGCGTCGCCAAGCGCTGAATTTGTAGTGGCGATCGGCGTTGATCTCGTAGTCGACACGTACCGGCTGCTCGCCATAAGCCGCGTCGACGAGGGTTGTTGTGAAGGGGAGCCGGAACTCTCCCCCGTTGGCCGACTTGATCTCCGCGCGATCGATCGACAGCCGCCACTCCTTGCTGGCGTCTTCGACCGGCTTGCCCGGGACGGCGTGGAGCATGTCCGGGACGAACACCCGCACCGTCCCGCCGACCCCCTGGCCGAACGTGTTCTTGGTGGTGAGCGTGTTCTCGATTTCGATGCCCGAGATGCTCGGCAGCATCAGTTTCTCGAAGCGGGTCGCCATGCGCATCCTCGCGACCCCCTCGTTCAGGCCGATCACGAAGCGGGGCATGCGGTTGACCCCGATGATCTGCCTCCCCCTCTCCTCCTCGGGCAGCATCTCACGACCCCACACGTCGATCACCCGCACGTCCTCGCCCAGGTAAAGGGACTCGCTCGATTCCTCGGCGTTCCAAATACACATCAGCATCGTGCCGTCGGATCGCTTGAACAGCCAGTTGTTGCTCTGCGAGGGGAGCGCGATCTGGCCGACGTACTCGGCCCCACCCAAGAGCCGGGCGCAGGTCCGCCAGGGCAGGAGCAGCTCGCCGGGCGTGCCGTCCTCGTTCATCACGCCCACGCGGTTCTCGCGGGGGTCGGGGTGACCCATGAACGGGTTGGGGATAAAGATGCCCTCGGCGCCGCGGATCTTGGCGGCGATGATCTGCTCGACAAACTCCCGCACCCGCAGCAGGTGCTTCTCGTAATCGTCGGTGATCGCGGGGTCCTCGGGCGCGGGCTCGATGAGCACCCAGCGAGGGACGTCCGTCTTGGGGGCGGCGTCCATCCGCGTGCGGAGCTCTTCGGCGGTGAGCGCTTCGTTCGAGGCCATCTGCTCGAAGTCCCAGGTCATGTCCTTGCCGGGCTCCTGGGCGTGCTCCCAACGCCAAGCGAAACCGAGCCGCACGTCTTGGCCGAAGCGGAACAGGTTCTGGCGGATGACGCCGATCCGCTCGTTCAGGTCGCGGAACCCGTAAAAGTTCGTGTCGTGGTCGCCGCCGATTTGCCACCAGCGGATCCGCAACGACAACTTCGTCATCACGTGCTCGAACAGCGGCATCCAGACGTCCGGGTCTTCTGGCGTCAGGAGGTCCTTGATCGGGTTGGCGTCTTCGTAGGAGTTCGGGTCGATGGAGGGCGCCGTGGGGTCGGTAAGAACGCCGACCGTGGCGATCTCGTTGGCCCCCAGCAGCTCGGCGAATCGCAGGATCTCTTCGCCCCGGGCGTCGTTGTCCACACCGAACCAGACGGGCAACTTGACGAAGCCCACGCCCATGCGAGGCAGCAGCTCTTGCAACTGGTCGAACGAGAGCGGCACGTCCGCCATGGGTAGCGACCAGCCAAACTCGCCTCCCAGCGACCTCTGCAAGTCTTCGCGCACCACGGCGAGTGTGACCGACGGCTCGCTGAGGGTCCGGTTGGTCTCGCTGCTGACCATCTGCACGCGCAGACGGTAAAACCCGTAGTCGTGGATCGGCGGCCGCCACTCGATCGTGCCCTCGTAGCCGCGCTGGTTGTTGCCCATGCCGTCGACGATGGTCATCGCCTCGTGGGTCTCCTCGGAGATGACTTGCCCCTCGAGCCGCACCACGCCCTCCTCGCCGATCTCCTTGTTCGTGGCGTCGAGCAGCTGGAAACGGATCTGTGGGTTCTTCTCCAGGATGCCCGACAGCGTGCAGGTGACCACCACGTTGCTGGGATCGGTGTAAACGTTGTACCGGCTGCCGGTGCGGATGCTGATGCTCGGCAATCGCGCAAGCCACAGGTTGCGGATCGACACCGCCGCGTCGAGGTCTCCCTGCTGCTCGCCGCGCTCCACGTCGAAGTGCATCACCATGCGGTTGACGCTGCGGTGCGTCGGCTGGAACTCGCCCAGCTCGACCTGGGCGTAACCATTCGTGTTCTCGGTGAAGACGGTGCTCTCCTCCACCTGGAGGACCTCGTCGTTGCTGTCTCTGAATTCGCAGCGCACACGCACGCTGCTGTGCTCGAGCCCTTCGATCTTCAGACCAAAAAAGATCCGGTAGCTGAACTTGGGCAGCACGTAGATCGGCGGCGTCGAGACGCGCACCGAGGCGCCGTCGGGACGGATCACAAGCCGCTTGGGCACGCCGGCCGCCCCGCCCGGCGTCTCGGCCGGCGTCTCGGCCGGCGTCTCGGCCGGCGTTTCGGCCGGCGTCTCAACTGGCGTCTCAACTGGCGCATCGACTGGCGCGTCGGTCGGTGGCGCCGCCAAGTCATCCTCGATCGCAACCCTCGAGTAATGCGGCCTTTGCTCGTCGTACGTTCGTGTCCAGCGGTCGGGCCACGCGTCGTAGTTCACGTCGCTCGCTTCGTCGAACTGGCACTGGAACACCTCAACAAACTCGCTGCCGAGGGACTCGGCGCGCGCGGCGTGCGGGTCCGCTGCGAACAGCGGCGCGAGCAGCAGCAGGAGGAAAGCGATCGGCAAGCGGGTCATAGAGATCGAGGGGACTGGCGGGGATCTATCAGGAGGGGCTCTGCGCAGAGGCTGCGAAACTGTACCGTGGCCCTGTCCGCCAAGCGCGTCCGCCACGGCGATACCACCCATGAATCCGAGCGCACAACCGTGCCAAACCTCAGGATCGGCCTGCCAACCCGCTCGCTGCGTCTGCCGCTCCGCCAGGCGCTGCTAAAAGCCGCCGAATTAGGGGCCGACGGCGTCGAAATCGACGCCCGCAACGAGCTGCGCGTCGCCGACTTCTCGCAAACCGCGGTGAGGCAGTTCCGCAAAACGCTGAGCGACCTCGGGCTAGAGCTGGCGGCCGTGGCGTTCCCCACCCGACGCGGCTACGACGACCCGAGCGAGCTCGACCGCCGCGTTCTGGCGACCCAGCAGGCGATGACGCTGGCCTACAAGCTCGGCGCCCGCACGGTGGTTGGCCGCGTGGGGCGGATCGACGAAGACGGCGAGCGCCGCGAGCGGCTCGTCGGCTCGCTCGAGCTGCTGGCGGCCCACGGCGAACGCGTTGGCGCCCGGCTGGCCGCCCAGACCGGCGCCGAGAGCGGAGCGGCGTTGCGTTCGCTTCTGGAAGAGTTGCCCGAGCAGGGCGTGGGCGTCGCCTTCCACCCGGGCGAGCTGCTGCTGGGTGGGTACGACCCGCAGGAAGCGCTGGAGGAGTTGGCCCCACACATCACGTACGTGCAGGCGGGCGACGCGGTGCACGACTTCGCCGAGCGACGCGTGGTCGAGGTCGAGCTCGGCCGTGGCAGCGTGCAGGCGCCCGAACTCCTGGGCGCGCTCGAGGAGCGCGGCTACGACGGCTGGGTCACGGTCGACCGCCGCGAGGGACAAAACCCGGCGGGCGACTTGGGCGACGCGATCGCGTATCTCCGCGCACTGTAGGCGAGCCGTGAGCCCCATCCCTTTAGAGCGGTATTCGAATTGGTGTGGACGAGCGGGGAAGCGATTGGCGGCGTGGCGAGGAAGCCGAAGCAGGCAATGCGGTGCATTGTCGATGCAGGCTGACGAAGCCATGACGCCGATCGCGAGCCGAGCGTCTACACCTATGAGCAAACCGCTCTAGGGTTTTGGCGGACTCAGTGCTTGTAGACCTTGTGCTGAGGCCGGCCGGAGAGGATTTGCTCCTTGCCCCAGCTCGTGACCGCGCGAAACGCGTCGCTGCTGATGAAGTCGCGGAACGCCTGCTCGTCGCTCCACTCGCTCGTGATCAGGTACGAGGCGTCGTCGGCCGTGTCCTTCCAGAGCGTGCTGCTGGTGTGCCCGTCGGCCGCCTCGAGAGCGCCGATCACCGCCGCAAACTTCTCCTCAAACTCTTGCTGCTTGCCCGGCAAGGTGTGGTAGTTCATACCAACCGTAATCATCGCGATATCTTTCTGCGTATGGAGAGGGAACGCTGCTGCGTAGGAGCCGCAGCGTCAGGGCCCTGCGCAAGCAGCGCCGAGCAACGCCACCGATTGTGCTCTACCCGCAGGCGATGGCACAACCGTGCGGATCGGGCCCACACGAGGAAAGGCGACCGGCGGACCGGCGGCTTAAGCCTCGGAGGGCGCCATCGCCAGCGTCTTCAACGCGTCGAGCGCGCCGAGCAAATCGCTGCGGCTGATCTCGGACCAGTCGGTGAGTTTGTGGGCCACGATCGCCAGCTTGAAGCTCTCGAACGCCTCGGCCACGTCGTCCGGCAACTCGCCGAGCTTCTCGAACGGGCGGACCGGGGCGGGCCTTTCCTCCGCGGGCGCCGTCGCTGCGGTCGACTCGTCGCCCTGCGTCTCGCGGCCGGCCGAGTCGGCCGTCTCTTCGCGATCACGCGGCTCACGCTCGCCAGCCTCTTCGCCGTCGGCTCCACCGGCGGCGTTCGCTTCGCTGAAGTCGCCGTTGGCCGCGGCGAACGCCTCGCCGTCGATCTCGCCTTGGACGACGTTCGAGTCGCTCGGTTGCTCCTCGCCGGGGGCGCCCACCGCCTCCCAACGGGCGACCCGCATCTTGCTCACGCTCCAGCGGTTCTGCAGCGCCCCCTCGAGCCACATCTCGGCGTCTTGCCAATCGAGAGCCGCGAGAAAGTGGCTCCAATAGAGCCCCTCGTAGTCGCCCCACGATTGGCCGAACCGCTCGTGGACACGCCGCAGCCGGCCGACGTGCTGGCTCGTGACGTCGCCCACCAGCCGGGCCCAAGCCTCGTCGGAGCTCTCGGCCGGCGAGGCGCCCGCCTGCTGCAGCTCGCTCCGCCAATCGGCGATGATGCGGCCCTTCTCCCAGTTGGTGGTGCTGACCAGCGTGTTCCAGCGCCCCACGAACGGGCCCGAGGCCTCGACGTGGCGCTCTTCGAGCTCCCCGTCGCCGGCGGCGTCGGCCGTGGCGAGCGGGTCGATCGTCGCGGTGGGCGGCGACTGGTCCGACTCGGATTGGTCGGTTTGAGGCTCCGCCTCTTGCGCGAGCTGATCCTCTTGGGATTGCCCCTCCTGCGACAGTTCGCCGCCCTGCTGGTCATCACTCGGCAGGTCGGCGGAGGCCCCCTCCGCGGCGTGCTGGTCAGCGGCCTGTTGGTCGTTGGCCAACTCCTGCTCAACAGTGGAGAGTTCGTCTTGGGCCTGGGTCTCTTGGGAGCGGTCGTCGTGCATCGCGGCGGTGCGTCCTTGGCGGGGGAGGGTGAATCCGATTCGGGGTCGCGAATCTTATCACCGCCCTCCGACGCCTGGCCACGGGTTTGTGGCCCGAATCGCCGGGTTCGCCACGCCGCCCGCCGTCACAACCATCGCAAACCCTGGCGACGCCGGGAGAAAGCACAACCGCACCGCCGGGCGGCGGACCGCCGCGGGGCGGCCGCGGCCGGTGGAGAACCTGTCGCGCGGATGTTCAGTAGCGATCGGGTCGCTAAGAAGCCTTCGGGTCGCAGACGAATTCGCACGACTTGTGCGAGCCGTCGCAGAAAGGCTGACGCGCCGATTGGCCGCAGCGGCACAAGGTGATCGCCGGCTTGCTGGCGTCGACGGTAAACGAGTTGCCCTCCGAGTCGATCAGCTCGAACGGGCCCTTCACCAGGAGCGGGCCGTTGGCGGCCATGTTGATCTTTACGTCAGCCATGCGTGCGTTCTCCTGAGGGAGCGTGGGGGGAATCCTAGTGCGACGCGGAGGCGCGTCGCGAGAAGATCATGCGCCCCCTCCCCCGCCGGGGTCAAGCAAGCCACGCGACTCAGGGCTGCTCGCCGGCGTTGCGGAAGACGATCAGCACCCGCGAACGCGGTGTGGGCGCCGCGCGGCTGGAGACGGCGACTGTCGACGAGGCGCCGGCTTGCGGAGTCGCGGGCGTGGACGCGGCGCCCGGCTTAAAACGCACCCGCAATTGGATGCGGTAAGCCTGCGACGGCGCGGCCGGCGCGGCTTGGGAAGCGGGCGGGAGGCTGCTCGCCACGCGCGACTCGGAGGCCGCCATCTCCGTGTCGGCTGCCTGCTTGCTAAAGAAGGGCTCCGTGTTTGGCGAGACGGCGCCGGGCGCCTGGATGGTCTCTAGGCTCGAAGCGTCGGCCGTGGCGGAGATCTCCTCGGGGCGGCTCCAGACCCGGTCCTCCTCGACCTGGAAGAGCTCGCCCTGCTCGCTGTGCATCTTGTCGAGCAAGGTCTGCACCTGACGGTTGTCGGCGTCGACGAGCACGAACTCGTCGTCTTCGGTCTCGGCGAGGCTCGGCGCCGAAGAAGTCTCAACGATCAGGCCGGCCCGATCGGCGTTGACCAGCTGCGGCGCGACGGCCGCTTGGCGGCCGCGGGCGAGCGCGATGCCTTGCGAGGCGAGGAGTCGTTCGATCGAGCGGCGGCCTTCGGGCGTGGCGCGCACGCTCACCAGCCGCATGCCCGGGTTGGCTTGCATGACCCGCACCAGCCGGGGGTCGTTGGCGAGCGAAACGGGCACGGCGCGCGCCGAGCGGGCGGCGTTGTGGCTCGCCACGGCGCCGGCGGAGGGGGCGCCGGCCTGGGGCGCCTGCTTCCCCTGGGGGGCGCCGAAGAAGGAGATGAACAAAGCCGCGGCCGCGGCCACGCCGCCCCAAACCCAGCCGCGCGAGGAGCCGCCGAACGACGCCCCGATGCCGCCCGACCACTCCGCCTCTTCCCGCTCGGCGTGAGCCTGTTGGAGAACAGCGGGCGCCAGGTCGCGGTTCAACGACACGCCGGCAGGCGCGTCCATCACGGACCGCAGACGGCGGAAATCGTCGACCAACGACCGCGCCTCGGCGCTGGTGCGCAGGGCCTCGTCCACGCGGGCGGCGTCGTCGGGCGACAGCTCGCCGTCAACAAACGCGCTGAGCAGCTCGGCGTCGACCGGCATGCCGCCGCCGTTGGTCGGGTTGGTGGTGTGGTGATTCATGTGTCGAGTCTGTGCGTGACGCTCAGGAGTGTGAATCGTGTTCGTCGGGTCGAGGTCGGCCGGAAGCCGGGGTTCAGCATGACGTCATCTTCCGCGTGATCCCGATCAGTCGCTTTCCATGTCTTCTTGCAGCAAGGGCGCCAGCTTCTCTCGCAGGTGCATCCGGGCGCGGAACAACCGGCTCCGCACGGTGCCGACCGGCACGCTGAGCGCCTCGGCGATCTGTTGGTAATCGCAGCCCTCGAACTCACGCAGCAGGAGCACCTCGCGATGATCGTCGGCCATCTCGGCGATCGCCTCACGCAGCAGCTCGGCGCGCTCGCCTTGGGCGAGTGGCGCGTCGGGCGCGCAGCCCTCGTCGATCGGCTCCAGGCCGCTCGCCTCTTGCACAACGCTGAGCGACACCCGCGGCCGCCGCTTGCGGCTCTTGCTCACCGCCAGGTTGAACGCGATGCGGTAGAGCCAGGTGTAAAACCTCGCCGTGCGTTGGAACGTTTCGAGTTTGACGAAGGCTTGCACGAACGCCTCTTGGGCCACGTCCTCGGCCTCTTCGGCCGAGCCGGTGATTCGCAGCAGGGATTGGAACAATCGCTCCTGGTGCCGCCTCACAAGGTTGCCGTACGCTTCCGAGTCGCCTGCCAAAGTGGCGTCGATCAGCGGGCCGTCATCGGGTTGGCCATCGGCGGTGCGTGGGGTTGCGACCAAGTGCTCAGGGTGGGGGTCTGCCAGGTGCGTGAGGGTGAGACGCCGCGGGGCGGGCGGGAGTTCCCTGCCAGCGGCGGGCCGTTCGATGGAGTCTTGAAAAAATGCGGCTCGGCCGTGCTAACCGCTTACCGCAAGGGAACTTAGCTTATCGGATAGCCGCACGCCCTCCTAGCTCGACGATCGGCGCACCGGCCTCTGAAAGCCTACAACCCAATTGCTCGACAAGGCCCAAACGCCACTTAGAAACTACCGCCCAACTAGCTGTTCGGCCGTCGCCCCCGCTTTCTTGCCACACTCATGCCCCCCCACCCCTCGCTTGCCTGGATCGACGATGAACTCCTCCGCTGGGAGGAGGCCGGGCTGCGCCGTCGCCCGTCGATCCGCTCCGCCCCGCAGGGCGAGACCACCGTGGTCGACGGCCGCGCGTTAGTGAATTTCGGCTCGAACGATTATCTCGGCTTGGCGGGCGACCCGCGGCTCGCCGAGGCGGCCGCCCGGGCGGCCGCCGAGTTTGGCTGGGGGGCGGGCGCCAGCGCGCTCGTCTCGGGCCGCTCGGCGGTACACGCCGAGCTCGAACGCCGACTCGCCCAGCACGAGGGCGCCGAGGCCGCGCTCCTGTTCCCCAGCGGATTCGCCGCGAACGCCGGAACGGTGGCCGCCTTGGTCGGCCGCGGCGACGCCGTCTACTCCGACGCCAAGAACCACGCCAGCCTGATCGACGGCTGCCGGCTCTCGAGCGCCGAGCGGTTTGTTTACCCTCACAACGACCCGGCAGCGCTCGACGCGATGCTCGCTCAGCGGCAACGCTTCCGCCGCCGGCTGATCGTCACTGATACGCTTTTCAGCATGGACGGCGACCTTGCCCCGCTCTCGGAACTTGCCGAGCTCGCCCGCCGCCACGACGCCATGCTGCTGGTCGACGAGGCCCACGCCACCGGCGTGTGGGGCGCCAATGGCCGGGGCGTCGTGGAGCACGCCGCCGCCTCGGACACGGCGATCGAAGAGACCGCCATCGTCCGCATTGGCACGCTGAGCAAGGCGCTCGGCTCGGCGGGAGGCTTTGTCGTGGGCAGCCAATCGCTCATCGATTGGCTGGCGAATCGGGCGCGGAGCTACGTCTTCTCGACCGCCACGCCGGCGCCCGTGGCGGCCGCGGCGATCGCCGCGCTCGACATCGTCCGCGAAGAGCCGCAACGCCGAATCGACCTGCTCCGCCGCGCCGCCCGGCTGTCGCGACGGCTGCGCGAGCGCGGCTGGGATCTCGGACCCCCTAAGCCCGGGCCCGAGACCGAGATCGCCAGCCAAGTTATACCGATCATCGTCGGTGACGTCGACGCGGCGATGCGGTTGAGCGCTGCGCTGCGTGAGGCGGGGTTCTTCGTCCCGGCGATCCGCCCCCCCACCGTGCCCGAAGGCGAGGCCATGTTGCGGCTGAGCCTGTGCGCCTCGCACAGCGAAGAGTCGATCGACCGCCTGGTCGAGGCGCTCGGCTCGCCTCAGCTACCTGGCGCCTGAGACAGGGGCCTAAGGACAGGGGCCTGAGGACAGGGGCAACGGATGAAGGGGGTGGCGGGGGCGCTCCCGCCAGGGAAGCCCCCGAGCCAGCCGGACCGGGTTCTCACTCCACGGGGGCTTCCGCTATCGCGGTGCGCCCCCGCCACCCTTCCTCATAAGGGCGGCGATCAGCCACGAGCGGGGCGGGTCGCGCCGATTGCAGCGGCAACGCGGCCTACGGCGATCTAAGCCCGGCTGCGAAAAGGCTTTGCGTCGTTTTCCCGCAGCGGCGATTTGTTGACCCAAGCCGGCGGCGTACTTATGATCAAGGTCTCGGAATTTACCTATTCCTCCCCGTTTGCCCGAGGCGTCTCGCCCTCCTGCCAGGCAAGCGACGGAGCCCACCGCAGCCGAACCCGCCCGGAACGCCAGTCTTGATCGCACAAATCCTCATCGGCGTGCTCGTGCTGACGGTGCTCGTCGCCTGGTTCTTCAGCGTTAAGCATTGGCACTGGGCCCACGTGCTCGCCGTTGCCGCGCTGTTCTTCTTCGCGGTCGGCTACGCCATCCTGCTGTCGCTGACGTTCGACGCCCGCATCAAGCCGCAGAAAGCGCTCGCCACGGCCACCGAGAAACTCGAACAGCAAACGGCAGAAAACACCGCGACGGCCCTCGGAACGGAAGACCGTACGCTCGTTAACCGCCTGCGCAACAAGGGCCTCAACATCCCGGACGACGCCCAAGAGATCGGCGGCGTTCGCGAGCTCGATCACCAGCTCAAGATGCGCAACCGCACCCGAGGCCGGGTCTGGCGCGGCGTTCAGCCGACCTCGGAAGTCGATCCCGAAACCGGCCAGATCCGAATCGGCTTCCCGGTCGTCTCGGCCGCGACGACGGACGAAAACGCCTTCGAAGAACAGCCGGCCGACCAAGCCGAGCCCGCCCCGGTCGGCATCGACGCCGACGCCGTGCTCTACGTCTTCGAGCAGGGCGAGCCCAACACCGTCAACCCGGAAGAGGGGGCTCAGTACCTGGGCGAGTTCCGCGTGACCGAAGCGGCCGGCCGCGAGGCGACGCTCGAACCGGTCCTGCTGATGGACGAGCGATCTTTCAATCGCTTTGCGAACAGCAACGGCCCGTGGGTCGTCTACGAGACCATGCCGATCGACAGCGCCGGCCTGTTCGCCGAGTTGAGCGACGAAGAGCTCCGCCAGCTGATCCCCGAGGAGTCGGTCGAGGAGTACCTGCGTGACGGCGAAGAGGCGAGCGTCGACGACGACGAGTGGCGCCGCGAGGGGCTCGACGAGGACGGCAAAGTGGTCGGCGTCGACAACCTGAGCGACGCCGTGCGGTTCCGCTATCGCCGCCAGCAACGCGACTACGCCTACCTGTTCCAAGAGTACGCCAAGGAGTACGTCGAACTGCAGGCGAGCATCCAGGCGCAAGAGCAAGACATCCTCAAGCTCCAAAACGCCCTGAAGAGCGCCAAGGAGCTGACCAGCTTCCGCCAGGACGAGATCGACCGCCTGCAGAAAGACCTCGAGGGCGCCAAACGCGACCGCGCCCGCATCGAACGCCACGTGGCGACCCTCCGCTCGCAGATCGAGAAAGCCGAACGGCTCCTGTCGGCCACGCTGCGATCGAACGCCGAGCTGGTCTCCCGAATCGCGGAACGCCAAGAGGCGTTCGGCCAGGCCGTGGCCGCCCCGCGTGGCGCGCTCGACGTCGACGCCCTCTAAGCCTGCCTGGGATTGTCCCGTCGCCCATTCGGTCATTTTTCAAGGCGGGCCGCGGGGTGCGAGGCCCCCGGAGCGCCCCGTGTACCCGCTTCGCCCCACGGGCCTTGCGCCCCGCGGCTCTCACCGCTCCGACGCGCCCGCTGCGGCCCCCCGGGGTGCTCTTCCGGCGTCGTGACGTAAGATATAGAGTCGGCCTGCACGCCGGCCCCTCGAAGCCGGCGAACCCTCCGCAGCCACGCGACCCTCACGACACGACACATGGGCATCTACGAACGCGACTACGAACGCGCCTCGGGGGGCGGCTTTGGCGGAGGAAGCTTCGACAAGGGCGGCTTCGGCTCCTGGTCGACCAACGCCAAGTTGC
This sequence comes from Pseudobythopirellula maris, assembly GCF_007859945.1. Classification (GTDB taxonomy): domain Bacteria; phylum Planctomycetota; class Planctomycetia; order Pirellulales; family Lacipirellulaceae; genus Pseudobythopirellula; species Pseudobythopirellula maris. The sequence continues at coordinate 132,096 of NZ_SJPQ01000002.1, forward strand.
TCGTGGCGATCGGCGTCGTCTACGCCGCCCAGTTGCTCTTCACCCCTTGGTTCTCTGAGCTCTTCGGACTCCACGGCGGATGGTACCGTGAGCCGTGGCGGGTGTTCGAGCTGCTCACCTACGGGTTCTTGCACTCCGAGCGCGACCTGAAGCACATCCTGTTCAACGCGATCGCGATCTTCTTCTTCGGCCGCGCGATCGAGATGCGTTACGGCTCACGCGAATACCTCTGGATTTTTCTCTCGGCGGTGGTGTTTTCCGGGGCTGTCTGGAGCATCGCCAACATCGCCGAAGGAAGTCCGAACGCGTTGCTCGTGGGCGCCTCGGGCGGCATATCGGCGTTGCTTTTGCTGTTCGCCCTGAACTTCCCGCGGCAGCAAGTCCTCATCTGGGGCGTGCTGCCGGTGCCCGCCTGGCTGCTGGCGGTGCTGTTCATCGGCATGGACGTGATGGGCGCGGTGAATCGCTCCGGCAACGTGGCCTACACGGCCCACCTGGGGGGCGCGCTGTTTGGGTTCCTCTACTTCAAGTTCGGCTGGCGGCTGACCGACCTCGTGGGCGACGGCCTCAAGATCCCCTCGTTCAAGCGCCGCCCCAAGCTGCGCGTCCACCGCGAAGAGCCCGAGCCCCAGGCCAACGCGGACGACCTGAAGGTCGACGAGATCCTCGAGAAGATCCAGCGCCACGGCCAGGACAGCCTGACGTCCAAAGAGCGCAAGACACTCGAACGGGCGAGCCAGCGGTACAAGCAGCGGCGCCCCTGATTCGCTCGGCGCGGCGACGCGATTAGAATCGTGCGCACGCGACCTGTGTTTTCATTGAACCATACGCCGGAGGCCCCCCGATGCACGACGCCCGAGCCGTGGCGATCAGCGGCGCGACCGGCCTGGTGGGCTCGGCGCTCGCGTCGTCGTTCGAGCAAGACAACATCCCCGTGCGAAGACTCGTTCGCCGCGACGCCCGCGACGCCACGCGAGAGATCTGCTGGGACCTTGCCAGAGGACGCATCGACGCCGACGCCCTCGCCGAGGTCGACGGCGTGGTCCACCTGGCGGGCAAGAACCTGACCGACGCACGCTGGTCTGACAAGGTGAAGCGGGCGATCCGCGCCAGCCGCGTCGAAGGGACCCGGCTGCTCTGCGAGGGCATCGCCCGGGCGCCCAAGAAGCCGCGGGTCCTTTGCTGCGCGTCGGCCGTCGGCTTCTACGGCGACACCGGCGCGATGTGGGTCGACGAGGAATCGCCCGCCGGCGAAGGCTTCCTGGCCGAGACCTGCCAGGAGTGGGAAGAGGCGACCCGCCCGGCGTGGGAGGCGGGGGTGCGGGTCGTGCAGGTGCGGCTCGGGATCGTGCTCTCCAAGCAGGGCGGCGCGCTGAAGCTGATGCTGCCGATCTTCCGCAGCGGCGCCGGCGGTGTGCTCGGCGACGGCGAGCAGTACATGAGCTGGATCACCCTCGTCGACGTGGTCCGAGCCATACGCTTCGTGCTCGACCACGACTTGGTGCACGGGGCCGTGAACCTGGCGGCGCCGAACCCGGTGACCAATCGCGATTTCACCAAGACGCTCGGCGCAGTGCTCGGCCGGCCGACCGTGCTGCCGGCGCCGAAGTTCGCCTTGCGGATGGCGATGGGCGAGATGGCCGACGAGATGCTCCTGTCCGGCGCCCGCGTACGACCGGGCCGACTGGCCGAGCACGGCTTCCAGTTCGAACACTCGCGGCTCGACCGGGCGCTGGAAGAGATCCTGCACAGCTGAGCCAAGCAGCCTCGCTTTTGATTCTTTGCCTCTTCGCGCCTTGGCGTGAGGCGATTCGCCAACACGCCCGCGCGGCCAAAAGTATTTCAAAAGCGCTCGTCGATGAGCCGCCCAGAAAGTTCTTCGCGCGTGGCGCCAAGAAACGCGCCCGAAAAACGCAGCCGGGCGGCTTAGAGTCAGGGGAACGTTCGGAAGAACGCACTCCTCGGGTAGTCGATACACCCCTGCGGCGCCCAATTATCTTTGTAGCAGCCGTTTCACCTAATTTCGACAATCGCTTTTGGGCCAAGCGCGCAGCAGCGATTATTGGCCACCCACGATTTTGTTGTAGGCCCTGCCGTGGTCACGAGTTACGACAAGAATCTGGCGCCGCCGATTTGACGTAAGTCGCGCAGTGAAATCTTTGGCCGCGCGTTTGAGTGGGTTCACGGAGAGTCTCGCGCTGAGTCGCTCAAGACGCTGAGTCGCGGTGACGCAGTGTCGCCCTGACGCAGTGCAGACGACCAGCAGCTATCGCTGCTGACAAAGGCTTCGTGCAAAAGACTGCTGTGAGCCCCGCGGGGACAAGCTGCTATGCTCGTCCGCAGGCCGCCCCCGCTGGGCGGTTTCGTCCGATCCGGAAGCGATCCCGACCACGCGCTGCGTGCAAGACGCCCCCGCCGTGTCGATCGCCGTCTGCCCCTGTTGAGGAGACCTACCGGATGGGACACCCGTTTTCCGCCGACGCGCAGCTGCGCTCCGCCAAGCGTGGACTCGCCACGCTCGCCGCGCCCTTGGACATGAACGTCTCGGTCCGGCTGTGGGACGGCTCCCTCACGCCGTTGGGCGCCGGCGCCGACAGCAAGCACACGATCGAGCTCTCCGGCCCCGGCGTGATCGGCGCCCTGGTCCGCCGGCCGAGCCTCGAGACCCTCGCCCGGCTCTACGCTACGGGCCACGTCTCTTTCGAGGGGGGCGACCTCGTCGACTTCACCGAGGCCTTCCGCGCCGGCCGCTCGAACAGCAAGCGGCTGAAGGGGCTCGACTGGAAGTCGCTGCTGCTCGGCGCCGTGCCTTTCCTGTTCGCCCGCCCGAAGCAGTCGGAGGCGAGCCGCGACTTCCGCGACGACATGGTCGGGCGCGTCGAGAGCCGCCGCAACAACACCGACTACGTGCGGTTCCACTACGACGTGAGCAACGAGTTCTACGAGCTGTTCCTCGGCGAAGAGATGGTTTACACCTGCGCGTACTTCAAGGAACCGGGCAACTCGCTCGACCAAGCGCAACGCGACAAGCTCGACATGATCTGCCGCAAGCTGCGCATCGAGCCGGGCGACCGGCTGCTCGACATCGGCTGCGGCTGGGGGGCCCTGCTCTGCCACGCCGCCCGGCACTACGGCGCCACGGCGCACGGCATCACGCTCTCCCAAGAGCAGCACGACTACACGCAAGCGAAGATCGCACGGCTCGGCCTCACGGACCGGGTGAGCGTCGAGATCTGCGACTACGCCGACCACACCGGCTCGTACGACAAGGTCTGCAGCGTCGGCATGTCGGAGCACATCGGCGTGGCCAACTACCCGCGCTACTTCGACAAGATCAACTCGCTGCTGCGCGACCGCGGCATGGTGCTGAACCACGCGATCGCGCGGCGTTCGAAGCGCTCACGCCGCTCGATGCGCCGCATCCGCCCCGAGCGCAAGCTGCTGCTGAAGTACATCTTCCCCGGCTCGGAGCTGACGCCCGTCGGCATGACGACCGACTTCATGGAGCAGAGCGGCTTCGAGATCCAGGACGTGGAGTCGTGGCGCGAGCACTACGCGTTGACCACCCGCCACTGGTGCCAACGCCTGTCGGCCAACAAGGAGCGGGCGATCGAGCTGGTGGGCCCCGAGCGCTACCGGCTGTGGGTCGCCTACCTGGCGGGCGCCGCGGCGGGTTTCGAGGCGGGCTCGATCAAGCTGTTCCAGGTCGTCGCCACCAAGCACCAGGGCAAAGGCCTCTCGGGCATGCCGCCAACCCGCGAGCATTTGTACCGCGCCGCGTGACGGCCGCTGCTGATCTCCGTCGAAGCCCACGAGGCGGTTCGGCCACGCCCCCGCCACGACCTCTTGTGCTGCGCACCCCGACCATCACTCGTGCGTGTGGGACGGCGGGCTGAATGATTCGCTCGTGGCTGTCGGGGCTGCCCGCGCGTTTGAGTCGCACGTAAGAAAGTGGACCACGACGACACGACGGGAACGACGAATTGGGTGGCTGGGGTCGGAGCCGACAGGCGCAGCCCCCAGCTTCAGCAAGGAGACGCCGCGGTGGTGATTCTCTGGGGGCTCCGCTTCGCTGCGACCCCAGGCGCCACCCGCCGCCCGGCGGTACGCCGATAACCGGCGGACCGTCGATCCGCAGCCGCCGAGGGTCTCGTAGTTGCCGTTCGACTACTTTGTTGGGTCGGGGATTGTTACGATGTGAATTGCCGCAGAGAATGGTTATCATGTGCTTGAATCCACCCTCCGCACCGCACTGCGGGACAAGCCCAATCCTGTTCGGCACTGCGGTTGCTCTTCGGGTTCTGACTGTGGGGGGTGGGGGGTGGCGGACCGTTAGGCGGCCAGCGGCGCCAAGGACAGGCGGGCCATTCGTGCCGAGCGCGCAGCGTCGAT